>JAUIEL010000317.1 GCA_030428825.1 bacterium | reverse complement strand
CGAGGACCTTGCCCTTGAACGGAACGGTCAGCCAGTAGGTGCCGTCGGCGTCCACCGTCGAGCCATCGACGATGTAGCCGTCCTCGCTGAGGTCGATGAACACCCGCTCCCCGGCCACGTCGCCGTCGACCGGAAGGACCCGCAGGTGATGGGTTCGGGCGACACGTTCGAGATGTACGCCATCCCGAAGTTCAACCTCCCGCGCCTCGTCCTGCTCGACATCGACCAGCGCGTGTACTGGGAAGGGGACCCGGGGCTCGAGGTCGGGATCCCGTGGCGCCCCGGCATGCAGAGCTACCTCGACGAGCCGCTGCGCGAGCTGATCGAGCGGCGGAAGCTGAAGGACCTGAAGCGGTGGCTCGCGGCGTGGCAGGAGAAGGGCGGCCCGGCGCTGGCGTCGGGAGACCTCGACACCGCGCTCCCGTACCTGAAGAAGTCCCTCGAGCTCCCCGGCCGCGTGGTGCCGATGGTCGGCGACGCCCAGCGGTGGCTCCGGGCGCTCGAGAACGCGCTCGAGCACGTCGACGTCACGGCGGAGATCCTCGACGAGCGGGGGGCGGTCGCCGCGATCCCGGTCCTCGCCGACTGGGCGCGGAAGCTCGACCTCCCGATCGACCGGACGACGATGGGGAAGCTGCGGCGCTTCTACGCCGACGAGGCGTTCCGCGACTGGTCGAAGGCGGAGAAGGCGGTCAAGGCGGCCTCGAAGGGCTGGAAGCCGGGGAAGGAGGAGGCCGCGCTCGACAAGCTGAGGGAGGCGCTCCGGCCGCTCTCCGGCGAGTTCGCCGAGGGGCTCCGCTCCGAGCTCGACGGGGCCGCCGCGGCCGGGGACCTCGCCTTCGCGAAGCTCCTGATCGACGAGGCGGAGCGCCGCCCCGCGATCTGGCTCGTCTACCACTTCGCGGGCGGCTGAGGAGGAACCGGTCGTGCGTCATCCCCGCTCCCCGCTCACGATCCTGGCGTCGCTGGTCCCGCTGGTCCCCCTGGTCCCCCTGGTCCTCGGACTCGCGGCGTGCGCGAGCGACGACGTCGCCGAGTACTACCCTCCCGAGCAGGTCCGGCTCGAGCACGTGGCGTTCGACCCGGCGGGGCGGCTGACGCTCGACTACCGGACGGCGGCGGAGACGCTCTGGCACTGCCCCGGCGCCGACGTCGAGCGGGAGGGGCGGACGCTCGTCTTCCGCTTCCGGCGGACCTGGTTCCGGGACGAGGAGTTCCCGGACGCCGGCGCGGTCCGGCGCGGCGAACGCGACCGCGTCGTCGTCACGTCGGTCGGGGACGTCCGCCGGATCGTGGTCGCCGGCGGCGCCGACGCGCCGCCGCGCGAGGTCTGGCGTGACGGCCGATTCGTCGGCGGGTGAGCCGGGGGAAGACCCGCAGCCTCACCCTTCCAGGTAGCCGAGCTCCTCGAGCGCCCGCCGCAGGTGGGGCGGGAGGTCGACGTCGCCGCCCTCCCCGAGCCCGAGCCGCGCCCTCACGCCCGCCTCGAACGCGTCGATCGCCTCGAGCTGCTCCGAGAACCGTTCGAGCAGCGTCACGGCGTCGTCTCCGGCGAGCGGCGTCCGCTCCGCCGGGTCGGTCTCGAGGTCGAAGACCGCCACGTCGTCCCCGTCCGCGAGCTCCTTCCGCACCAGCTTCTTCCCGTGGAAGCGGACGGCGGTCCACGCGTACGTCTCGCCGAGTCGGAGGCGAGAGACCGCGGCCCGCGGCTCGGTCCGTTCGCCGCGGATCGCCGCCGCCAGCGAGCTCCCCGTGAACGGCCCCGGCGCCTCGAGGTCCGCGAGCTCGAGGATCGTCGGCATCAGGTCGGCGTGGCGGGCCGTCGCCTCGACGACGGCGCCGCGGCGCGCGTCGGCGAGATCGGGCGGGCGGACGATCAGCGGGACGAGCAGGACCTCGTCGTAGAGCGTCGCGTTGTGCCCGTACCGGCCGTGTTCGAGGAACTCCTCGCCGTGGTCGGACGTGACGACGACGATCGTGTCGTCGGCGAGGCCGCGCTCGGCGAGGCCGTCGAGGAGCCGTCCGACGTGGTGGTCGGTCCAGCGGATCTCCCCGTCGTACCGGGCGAGGAGGTCGTTCCGCTTCGCCTCGACCTCGTTCGTCGCCTCGGGGAGGTCGGCGAGGAACGGCGCGACGAACTCCTCCGCCGGGATGTAGTCGGCGTGGACGTCGAAGTAGTGGAGGAAGAGGAAGAACGGCGCGTCCCCGACCTCCCCGACCTCCCCGAAGTACCGGAGCGCCTCGTCGGTGACGTCGGCGCTGGTGATCGTGCGGTGCGACGCGTCGTGCGTCTCCTTGATCTCCTCGCGCGAGGACTCGTCGTCGACGTCGAACGCCTCCTGGTCGTAGCACGTCTCACCGACGAACCCGAGGTACTCGTCGAACCCCTGGTCGAGGCCGAAGAACGAGTGGAGGAACGGCCCGGTCCAGACCCCCTTCGTCCGGTAGCCGGCGGCGGAGAGCGTCTCGGCGAGCGTGGTCACGCTGCCGTCGAGGCGGCTCCGTCCGTAGCCGACGCCGTGGACGCTCTGCCCGAGGCCGGTGAACATCGTGGCGTGGGTCGGGAGCGTCCAGGAACTCTCCGCGACCGCCTCCTCGAACCGGACGCCGTCGGCGGCGAGCGCGTCGAGGTTCGGCGAGGTGTCCCGCCCGTACCCGTACGCGCCGACGTGGTCCGCCCGGAGCGTGTCGATCGAGATCAGCAGCACGTTCGGCGGGCGGGTCGGCGCGTCCCCGTCGCGAGAGCAGGCCGGCAGCCCGGCGAGGGCGAGCGCGCCGAGCACGGCGAGCGGGCGGCGAGGGGCGGGGACGAGGGGCATCGGCGGATCCGGGGGTGGGGAGAGGGCGCCCCCGGATGATACCGCCGACTCAGGAGCCGCGGATCGCGTCGGCGGCGCGGAAGAGGCGGTCCCGCGTGGCGGCGATCTGCGGCGTCGGGACGCCGCTCAGGAGGTCGACGGCCTCGTTCGGGTCGTTCCAGAGATCGAAGAGCTCGGTCTTCACGCCGGCGGTCGCCGCGCGGTAGTAGATCAGCTTGTACCGCTCGTCCCGGACCGCGTAGCCGAGGAACTGCTCCTGGCCGAGCGGCGTCACCCCGAACAGCTCGCTGAAGTTGATCTTCCGCTCCGACGGGAGCGTCGGCTGCCGCAGGTACGGGCCGAGGCTTCGACCGTCGATCTTCGTCCCCGGAGGGAGGACGGCGACCGGATCGACGCCCGCCATCTCCGCCACGGTCGGGAAGACGTCGACCGCATGCACCAGCGCCTCGCTGGTGCTCCCCTTCACGCGGACCGCCGGACCGGCGACGACCAACGGCACGCGGATCCCCGCCTCGTAGAAGCTGATCTTCGCCTGCTGCGGCAGGACCGGAGGGACCACCGCCTCCTTCGGGGAGCCGTTGTCCCCGATGAAGACGATGTTCGTGTGGTCGACGCGGTCGCCGAGCGAGGCGACGAGGCGCCCCATCTCCGTGTCCATCGCCTCGACCATCGCCTTGAAGTACGGTCGCGGGGCGAACGCGGGCGGCGGCACGCTCGTCAGGTCGACGGAGTGGAGATGGGCCGGCGGCGCGTGCAGCGGCACGTGCGGCGCGTTGAACGCCACGTAGCAGAACCACGGCTCGGGCGCGGACGAGAGCCATCGGATCGCGTCGTCCACGATGTCCGTCGTGTTGTACTTCTGCGCCGGCTTCGGAGTCCCGTTCGTCACCTTCATCCAGGCGGAGTACGTCTCCTGGTTGTCGACGAGACTCGTCATGTTCCCGGCGAACACGTCGTACCCCGCGCGGTTCGGCGCCGAGAAGCCGCCGACCGTCTGGTTCCCGAGGTGCCACTTCCCGAACGCGCCGCTCCGGTACGCCTGCGGCGTCGCCTGCCCGAGCAGCTCGGGGAGGATCCACTCGCTCGGGTCGAGCGGCTGCGTGTTCGGCAGGACGAGGAACCCGACCCCCGTCCGGAACGAATGGCGCCCGGTCTGGATGCACGCCCGCGTCGGCGAGCAGACCGGGTTCGACCACGCGTTGGTGAACGTCACGCCCCGATCCGCCAACCGGTCGAGGACCGGCATGTGCACGGGGTCGGACGAGACGCCGTACCGCGCGACGTCGTAGGCACTCAGGTCGTCGGCGACCACGATCAGGACGTTCGGTGGATTCGCAGCGCCGGCAGCCGCCACGGATCCCACCCCCGCCCACAGGGTGAGGACGAATCTCGTCTTGTTCACGAAACGGGCTCCAGTTCCGGCTCCCCCTCCGGATCGGCAGGGTTCCAAGGATACCCGGAACCGGGGCGCAAGGGGAGACGGAAGAAGGAAGGGGGCGGGGGGGGAGAGGGGGCGCGTAACGCGTGATATGGAAGCTGATTGAGGCGGCAGCGGGGGGGAAGGGGAAGGAAGGAGAGGAAGGAGAGGAACGAGAGGAACGAGAGGCCGCTGACGCGGAAGGCGGACGCACCGGTGCCGGGTCTCGAAAAGTGGACATACCGCGCACGGCTCGATTCGTCCGCACCACCGACGCTCGGTGAGCACGCCGACGTGATTCGTGCGGACGAATCGAGCCGGGCACGGTATGTCCACATCCATCGGTCGTCTCCGCTCTCCCCCCGACCCAACCAAGGAATCGGGTGAGGAAGTCCGGAGCGGGGCGAGGCGGGGCCGGAGGAGGGACGAGGCTCCGAGAGCGACCCCGCAGCGCGACTCGAAACCGAGCGGAGACCCATACGGACGCATCGCGCGAGGACGTGAGCGGGTCGGAGAGCTCGTCCCTCCTCCGGCGCCCGCCGTGGCGAACGCGCAGACGTTCCCGAACGCGTTCCTACTCCAAGTCGATCGTGACTTCCTTCTCCTCGCCGGACGAGATCGTCACCGCGCGTTCGCCCGACTCGTCGCCGGCGCTCACCTCGAGGGTGTACGCGCCGGGGGCCAATCCCTCGAACGTCACCTTCGGCGCGCCGAACTCCATCTGCGAGTCCTGGTCGCCGGTCACGTCGTTCGTCAGCGTGGCGCGGAGGAACTGGATCGGCTCGTCGCTCCGGGTGCGCGCCCGGACGATCAGCGTCGCGCCGCGGGTCGCCTCGAAGTCGACGCCCTCGGTCCGGCCGCTCGGGTGGACGCGGACGCGGTCCTTCGCCTGCGGCTCGACGCCGCCGCCGCGGATCTCGACGCGGTAGTCGCCCGGCTCGAGGAACCGGACCTCGAAGAAGCCGTCCTCGTCGGTCCGCACGGTCTGGTCCTCGTTGCCGAAGGTGAAGCTCTGGACCCCTCCGCCGCCGCCGCCGCCGGAGACCGAGCGGATGGCGACGAACGCGGCGCGCGTCGCCGTGCGCGGGGCCTCCTCCTCGTCGCGGTCGGCCGGCGTCACCTCGATCACGACCTCCGGCAGTCCGTCCCCGGTGTCGACGTCGGTGACGCGTCCGACGATCACCCCGGTCGGGAGGTCGACGTTCTCCTCCGCCTCCCGCCGCGCCTCGACCTCGACCGAGCGCTCGACCGGCCGCGCCGCGCCCTTCGGCGAGACGGTCATCCGGTAGTCCCCGGGCTCGAGGTCCGCGAGGAGGAACCGCCCGTCGTCGTCGGTCCGGGTCGACGGTCCGCCGAAGCCGGGGATCATCGCGCCCGACCTCGAGAGGGAGACCGACACGTTCGCGAGCGGGCGGCCGGCCTCGCTGACGCGGCCACGCACCGATCCGGTCGGCGCGAGGGCGAGGTCGAGCGTCGCCGTCTCCCCCTCCTCGATCGTGACCGGCGTCCCCTTCGGTCCGTCGCCCATCCCGGAGAGCATGATCATGCCGCCCGGCGCGCCTCCCTTGGCGGGGCCCTTCAGCTCGGCGAGGTAGCGACCCGGGAGGATGCCGGTCAGCTCGTACCGGCCCGCCTCGTCGCTCGTCGCGGCGAGGCCGTCCCCGTCGAGGCCGGTCCCCGTCAGGTCCGGGCCGCCGCGGACCATCATGCGGCCGCCCGGCGCGACTCCGACCGGCGCCTGGTTCAGTCGGACCGTCCCTCCGACGAGGAGGTTCCCGTCGGCGTCGTACGCGGTCCCGACGAGTCTCCCGCCGGTCCGGAGGCCGATCTCGATCCCGTCGAGGCCGTCCTCGGTCAGCGCGACCGTGACCGGCTCGCTCGGCGCCCACTCGCGGTGGGTCGCGACGAGGGAGTAGTCGCCCGGCGCGAGGCCGCGGACCTCGAACCGCCCGTCGGCGTCGGTCGTGGCGCGCGCGTCGACTCCGCCCTCGAGGATCTCGGCGTCGCCGCCGTCGCGGCGGACGGCGACGCGGCGCGAGAACCGCATCCCGCCGCCGAGGTCGACCGTCGAAGTCGTCTGACGGGTGACGGTGACCGAGGCACCCTCCTGCGGCGTCCCTCCCGAGTCGAGCACGACCCCGGAGATCGTCGCCTCCGGCACGAGATCGATGTCGTACCGGACCCGCTGGCCGGAGGGGACGTCGATCCCGCCGCGGTGGAACGGGGCGTACCCCTCCGCCTCGGCGCCGATCTCGAGCCGATCGGACGGGAGCTCCGCGACGGCGTAGAGCGACGGCGACGCCTCCTCGCCGAGCAGCGCGGCGGCCTCCTCGCCCCGGAGGACGTGGAGGTCGGGCGCGACGTAGAAGGCGCCGAGTTCGAGGCCGGCGAGGTTCCGCGGCCCGATCTCGACGTCGGGGACCGGGTCGCCGCTCCGCGCGTCGCGGACGTGGCCCCAGAGGACGCCGCTCGGCGACAGCGCGATCCGGACGTCGGTGGTCCCGGCCTCGATCGAGGACGCGACCCGCGGCAGGTGACCCGCCTTCCGTGCGGTGAGGTTGTACGACCCCTCGCGCAGCCCGGCGAGCCGGAACTGCCCGTCCCCGTCGGTCGTGTCGTGCCGCCCCTGCGCCAGCGAGCCGGTCATCGCTCCCTCCGACAGGTCGATGACCGTCTCCGAGTACCAGACCTCGGCCCCCTCGAGCGCGCGCCCCCGCTCGTCGACGACCACGCCGCGGATGCCGAGGCCGATCGAGACCGGGATCCGCACGTCGGCCGTCACCTCGCCGCGCTTCACCGTGATCCCCTTCCGGGACTGCGGCGTGTAGCCGTCGGCCGAGGCGATCGCGGTCACCTCGCCCGGCTTCAGCCCCTCGATCCGGAAGAACCCCGAACCGTCGGTGACCGTCTCCCGGGCGTTCGCGCCGCCGATGTCGCCGAGCATCAGCAGACCGTCGACGCTCTTCGACGCCTCGCGGGTCCAGGCGCGGACCTCGGCGTCGGGGACGGGGTTCCCGGCGTCGTCGACGACGTGGCCGGTCAGGACGCCGCCGAGCTCGACGACGACGTCCCCGAGGTCGATCGCGCCCGACGCGTCCGGCAGGTCGCGCGTGGCGTCCGCGAACGCGTCCGAGCGCACGAAGAGCGAGCGCGCGCCCGGCTTCTTCACCCCCTCGAACGAGAACCGGCCGTCGAGTCCCGTGACCTGGCGGTCGCCGGTGCTCTTCAGCGCCTCCTCGACCTCGTCGTCGTGATGGAACCCCGCGATCCCGGTCGGCCGGAGGCGGACCTCGGCGCCGGCGACCGGGCGCCCCCCTTCGTCGACGATCCGCCCCTCGACCCGGACCCCGCCCGCGGTCGCGTCCGCCGCCGGGGCGTCTCCCTCCGCCTCGACCGCCTCCGCCGTCGCCGCCGTGCGGGTCGGCGTCGCCCCGTCCGGCGCCGGGGCCGCCGCCGC
>JAUIEL010000316.1 GCA_030428825.1 bacterium | reverse complement strand
CATCGCCGTCACGCCGAACAGCATCGCCGCCGCCGCCGCGAGCCCGGCGATCGCGGTCGCCGCCGACCCCGACCGGCCGTCGAGGGCGCGGATCGCGTACCCGACGCCGAACCCCGGCCGCCGCACGCAGCGGGACGCGAGCGCGAGGAGCCCCGGAGCGAGGAGCGGGAGCGCGAGGAGGACGACCACGCCGATCACGAACCCCGCCGCCCGATGCTCGAGACCGACCGCGAACGCCCCTCCGAACCCGACCGCCGGCAGGAGCAGGCCGAGCGCCGTCCGGCCGACCGCCCGCGCCGGACGGAGGTCGTTCCCTCCGACGTGGAGGAGCTGCATCGGGTCGCGGCGGACGAGCTCGAGCGCCGGACCGAGCGCCCCGAGGATCGAGCCTCCGATCCCGACGAGCGCGCCGAGCGGGATGGTGCTCGGCGGGAAGACGAGCTCGCGGACCTCGTCGAGGAGGTAGAGGCTCGTCATGGTCCGACTGACCGCGCCGAGCTGGCTCGCCGCCGCCTGCCACCCCAGGACCAGCCCGAGCGCCGTGCCGAGCGCCCCGACGAGCGCGACCTCCGCGAGGATGACGCCGAGCAGCTGCCCCCGACCCGCGCCGAGCGCCCGCAGCACGCCGAGCTCGCGACGCCGACGGACGAGCGACGCGCGGAGGCTCGCGTAGACGAGGAAGACTCCGACGAAGACCGACACCAGGCTGAGCGCGGTCAGGTTCATCCGGAACGCCTCGAGGAGCGCGCCCGCCCGCGCCCCCTCCTCCCCCGGCGTCCGCGCCTCCAGCCCCGGCGGGAGGCGCGCCTGGAGACGCTCGCGGACGCGCTCGACGTCCTCGCCGTCCCGCACCTCCACGTCGATCCGGTCGAGCTCGCCCCCCCGCCCGAGCAACCGCTGCGCCTCGGCGACGTCGAGCACGACCAGGCGGTCCGCGCCGAGGTTGCCGCGCCGTTCGGGATCGAGTCGCGCGCCGACGACGAGGTCGACGGTGCGCGTCCCGCTCGTGACGCGGAACCGGTCGCCGACCGCGAGCCCGGCCGCGTCGAGCAGCGCGGAGGAGACGGCCGCCCACCCGCCGCCGGCGAGGAGAGCGCCGGGCGACGGAGGGTCCCCCTCGAGCGGCAGCTCCGCCGGACCGAGCAGGTCGACGCCGACCACGTCGACCCACGGATCGCCGCCGCCGACCAGCCGCGCCTCGACGCCGACGCGCGGCTTCGCGGCCGCGACCCCCTCGGTCCCGAGGACGAGCGGGAAGACGTCTTCGCGGAAGCTCGGTCGGTTCGCGCGGACGATCAGGTCGACCTCGCCGGTGACCGCGGTGACCCCGGCGGCGAACGTCCGGACCGCGCTCGCGTTCACGAGCCGGATCGCGATGACGGACGCCACGCCGAGGGCGACGCCGAGGACGGTCAACGCGAAGAGGAGCCGCCCCGATCGGACGTGGGCGACGAGGGCCGGGCCGAGGAGGCGGATCACGGGTCGACGAGCCTCCCCCCGGCGAGGCGGCGGACCGCGTCGGCGCGCGCGGCGAGCGACGCGTCGTGCGTGGCGAGGACGAGGGTCGTCCCCTCGGTCCGCGTCAGCTCGAACAGGAGGTCCGCGACCGACCGCGCGTTCTCGTCGTCGAGGCTGCCGGTCGGCTCGTCGGCCAGGAGGAGACGCGGGCGCCGCAGGAGCGCGCGGCCGATCGCGACCCGCTGCCGCTCGCCGCCGGAGAGACCGTCGACGCCGTCGTCCGCGCGGTCCGCGAGCGAGACCCGGTCGAGGAGCTCCCGCGCCCGAGCGCGCGAGGCGGCGTCCGGGTCGCCCGCGATCCGCGCGGGGAGGACGACGTTCTCGAGGACCGACAGGTGCGGCAGGAGGTGGAACGACTGGAAGACGAGGCCGATCGTGTCGCGGCGGAGGCGGGTCCGCGCCCGTTCGTCGAGCGCGGCGGTGTCGCGGCCGTCGACCAGGACGTGTCCGGAGGTCGGTCGGTCGATCGCCGCGGCGAGGTGGAGCAGCGTCGACTTGCCGCTCCCGCTCCGGCCGATCACCGCCAGGGTCCCGCCGGCCGGGACCTCGACGGAGACCTCGCGGAGCGCGTGCACGGGGGGACCGCCCTGCCGCTCGAAGGAGCGGGACGCGCGGTCGAGTTCGAGGGCGGGGGCGGGGGCGGCCATGATCGCCGATCGTACGTTCCCCCGCCGATCGCGGATCCCCGGACCTCCGAACGACGCGCGAACCGCCGGCGTCTCGCCCGTCGCGGCGCGAGTGCATCTCGTCCCCCCCGCGCACCGTACGACCCGATCGACGCCCGAACCCGGAGCCGCGACCGATGACCGAGTCCGAGATCCGACGCGAGATCCGCGTCCCGCTGCCGCTCGATCGGGTCTTCCCGTTCTTCGCCGACGCCGCGAACCTCGAGCGGATCACGCCGCCGTGGCTCCGCTTCGAGATCCTCACCGAGCGCCCGATCGTGATGGAGGTCGGGGCGCTGATCGACTATCGGATCCGGATGCGCGGCGTGCCGATGCGCTGGCGGACGCGGATCACGGCGTGGGAACCGCCGTACCGCTTCGTGGACGAGCAGCTGCGCGGACCGTACCGGCAGTGGATCCACGAACACACGTTCGAGGCCGCGGGGGACGAGACGATCTGCCGCGACCACGTCCGGTACCGGGTCCCCGGCGGCGCGCTGATCGATCGTCTGTTCGTCCGCCGCGACGTCGAGCGGATCTTCGACCACCGGACCGAGCGGCTCCGGGAGATCTTCTCGAACGAGGCGTCGCCGTTGACCGTCTGAGCGGCGGGCCGGTTCAGCGGGAGACCGACTCCGTCGGCTCCGCGCGGCCGGCCTCCTCCACGTCCTCCGCGAGCGCGCTCAGCAGCGTGCGGCGGCTCCCGATCGACGCGATGCACCGGGCGACCGCCTCCCGGTCTCCCGCCTCGAGCGCGCGCCGCCCCTCCTCGAGTTCTTCCTGCGCCGCCCTCAGGACGTCGACCGGATCGGTCCGGTGCTCGCGCAGCACCTCGAGCAGGTCGTTCAACGCCTCCGCCTCCGGGTGGAGGTAGTCGTTGTCCCGCAGCTGGACCGGCCGCGGCTCCTCGCCCGAGGCCGCCTCCCTCAGCGCGCGCCGCATGCGGAGCAGCGGACCGGCGACCCGGTGCGACACGAACGCGGCGTGGAGGGCGACGAAGACGAGCCCGACCGCCGCCGCCGGCCAGAACCGATGGTTCAGGTAGAAGAGCATCCACGCCTTCGGGGTCGTCCCGCCCGCCGGCGCGTCCATCAGCGGGAGGAAGAGCGTCGCCGCCGTGATCACGGCGAAGAGCGCCACGTGCCCGAGGGCCATGATCACGAACGGCCTCTGCAGGCGGGTCGAGACCCAGAATCGACGGCGCGGGAAGGGGGAGCCCATGAGCGGCCTCCAGCGGGGAACGGAAACGGTCGTTCTCGTTCCTTCGGCATCCCGGCCGCCGGAACCTGAGACCGGACGGCTCTCACCCGCGTGGGCCCGTCCCCCGTTTCGACCGTCGTCCCGACCGTCGTGGCCGTCGTGCGCCGCGGGCGGGGACTCGCGATTCCCGCGTGGGAACTCGAGACTCGCCCTCAGCTCCGGAACAGCTCCCCGAGGCTCTTCCCGAGCAGCCGGCTCGCCGCGAGGAGCGAGTAGAGGAGGAGGACGGTCCCGATCACCCCCATCGCGCTGGCGATCTGGGCGCCGTCCGCGATGTCGCCGAGGAGGACGTAGATCGCCTTCGCGATCGGGAAGTCCTTCTCCGTCGGGGCGAGGATGAGCGACTCGGAGACCTCGAGCATCGCGAACGAGAACGCGAGGAGGCCGCCGGCGAGCAGGTTCCCGGCGAGGAGCGGCAGCGTCACCCGCCGGAGCGTGGTCCACCCCGAGGCGCCGAGGTTCTTCGACGCCTCCTCCAGCGCGACCGGGACCTGCCGGAACCCCGCGTCGGCGGCGCGCACGACGTACGGCAGGCGCCTCACGGCGTACCCGAACACGAGGAGGACGAACGGATCGCGCAGCGGATCGATCGGCGTCTTCGAGAACGCGTACGTGTACCCGAACGCCAGCACGATCCCCGGCAGCGCGAGCGGCAGCATCGCCACCGCGTCGAACATCGCCCCGAGGCGCCCCTTCCCCCGGACCGCGAGCCACGCGATCCCGACCCCGAGCACGAGGTCGATCGCCGTCGAGCACGCCGCGTAGATCAGCGAGTTCTTCACCCCGACGTACGCGATCTCGTCGGTCAGGACCCTCCCGAAGTGCTTCAGCGAGAAGTGCTCCGGCACGATCGAGAAGAACCACTTCTCGGAGAACGCGACCAGCGCGATGGCGAGGTGCGGCAGGAGGGTGACGACGACGAGGACCACGAACCCGAGGGCGAGGAACGGCTTCACGCGCGGCGGGATCGGACGCGTCCGCGCGACGACGCTCCCCTTCGTCGCCTGCTGGCCGGTCCGCCGGCTCACGGCGCGGCGCCCGAGCAGGAACAGGACGAGCGACAGCGCCAGCACGATCACCACCAGCGCGTACCCGACCGGGTCGCGGCTCCCCTCGGTGGCGCGCTCGAAGATCTGCATCGGGACGAGGTCGCGGACGTCGAACACGATCGGCGTCCCGAGGTCGGTCAGCGCGAAGATGAAGACGATGATCGCCCCCGCGAACCACCCCGGCAGCACCAGCGGGAGCGTGACCCGACGGAAC
Source organism: bacterium (assembly GCA_030428825.1). Taxonomy (GTDB): domain Bacteria; phylum Planctomycetota; class B15-G4; order B15-G4; family JADJEK01; genus JAUIEL01. Next base: position 3,008 of record JAUIEL010000316.1, on the reverse strand, counting down.
CGCGTCCAGCGCGACGCCCCGACCGACTCCGCCGCCTCGTCGAGCGACGGGTCGATGTTCGACAGCGACGCGACGACGTTCAGGAACAGGATCGGATAGAGGTGGAGCGTCTCCATCAGCACCACGCCGAGGAGCGGGTGTCCGCCGAGGAAGTCGATCGGCTCGTCGGTGACGCCGAGCTCCATCAACGCGAGGTTCACCGACCCGAACCGCGCGAAGAGCTGCCGGATCCCGATCGCGGCAACGAACGGCGGGAGGACCATCGCCGAGAGGAGGAGCCCCTGGAGCAGTCCCTTCCCCCTGAACTCGTAATGCACGAACAGGTGCGCGAGCGGGAACGAGACGACGCTCGCCAGGAACGTGACCGCGAACGCGACGACGAGCGAGTTGACGATCGAACGGACGAAGACGTCGTTCTGGAACGCGAGCGAGAACGCGCCGAGCGACGGCGCCCCGTCGACCAGGAACGCCCCGCCGAGGACGTGCGCGACCGGCCAGACCAGGAAGGTCAGGAAGAACGCCGCCAGGAGGAAGATCGGGACCGCGCGCACGGGGGCTCTCGGATCGTTCGTTCGTTGCGTCGGGGGTCGTTCCCGGGGTCGCGGCCGGTCAGGCCTTCGACCGCAGGTTCTCGTACGTCGCGGGGCTGTCGGTGACCGTCGGCAGACCGCTCGCGGCCCACCCCTTCCGCGACGACTCGTGCGGAGCGTCGGGTCGGCCGCCGAAGCCGCCGTCGATGTTGTGCAGGATCGAGTACCCCTCCCCCGCGAGGATCTCGCAGGCGCGCGCCGAGCGCCCGCCCATCTTGCAGCCGACCACCAGCGGCGTCGCCTTGTCGACGTTCGCCTTCACCACCGCGAGGAACTCCGGGTTCGGCTCCATCCCGCCCGGGCCGAGGTGGAGGATCGGCACGTTCAGCGCCCCGGGGGCGTGGCCGGCCTCGAACTCCGGGATGCTCCGGACGTCGAGGTAGGCGTGGGCCGGATCGCCGTTCATCTTCTCGTGCGCGTCTTCGGGCGTGATCGTCTCGTACGACATGCGGGACCTCCGATCGGGGACGTGGGTCAGACGGGGAAGACGAGCGCGTCGTCGACGCGGACGCGCACGGCCGTCCCCTCCGGGTGGGCGGTGTCGCCGCCGAGCGACAGGACGCGGACGACCGCGCCCCCCTCCAGCTCGACGTCGTGCTGGACGACCTCGCCGAGGAACGTCCGGCGGGTGATCCGTCCGGTCAGGGTGCCGACGCCCCCGTCGCCGCTCCCGTCGAGGCGGAGCCGTTCGGGCCGGAAGACCGCCAGCGCCGCGCCGCCGGCGGTGACCGCGCCGCCGGTCGCGCGGGCGCGGACGGTCCCGAACGGCCCCTCGACGACGAACCGGTCCCCCTCCGCCGCCGCGACCCGCCCTTCGACGCGGTTGGCGTCGCCGACGAACCCGGCCACGAACGGCGAGGCCGGGCGGTCGTACAGGTCCTCGGGGGAGCCGAGCTGCTCGATCCCGCCGTCCTTCAGCACCGCGATCCGGTCGGCGAGCGCCAACGCCTCGGCGCGGTCGTGCGTCACGTAGACGGCGGTTCGCCGGGTCCGACGCTGGATGTCGCGGATCTCCGCCCGCAGCTCGACGCGCAGCGCGGCGTCGAGGTTCGAGAGCGGCTCGTCGAGGAGGAGGACCGCCGGCTCGACCACGAGCGCCCGGGCGAGGGCGACCCGCTGCTGCTGCCCGCCGGAGAGCCGGTTCGGCGGCCGCTCCTCGAAGCCGTCCATCTTCACGAGCTTCAGCGCCTCGCGGACCCGCCGCGCCTTCTCCTCCTTGCCGACCTTCCGGACGTCGAGCCCGAACGCGACGTTCTCGAACACGGAGAGGTGCGGCCAGAGCGCGTAGTTCTGGAACACCATCCCGCAGTCGCGCTTCGCCGGCGGCGTCCCGTGCATCGGGCGGTCGTCGAACAGGATGCGCCCGCCGGACGGCTCGATGAAGCCGGCGATCGACCGGAGGAGCGTCGTCTTCCCGCACCCCGACGGCCCGAGGAGGAAGAAGAACTCCCCGTCGCCGATCTCGACGTCGATCCCGTCGAGGACGGTCGTCGGGCCGTACCGGACGGCGAGCTGTTCCACGCGGACTCGGGTCACCGATCACCTCCGTCGTCGGCGGCGGACGCGGCCATCGCCGCCACCGCCCGGTAGTTCGCACGCGCGAAGTCGGCCCACTCGATCCGCTTCCGCTCCTTGAACTCGTCCTCGTCCCAGCGCGTCCGCGCGAGCTCGAGCATCTCCGCCTCGGTGAGGGGGTTCGCGAACAGCCGCTCCTCGGCCTCTTCGCGCGCCGGGCCCTCGAGCCGTCGCAGCGCGCGCATCGCCTCGCGCAGGTCGTCCTGGGTGTCGATCACGAGCGCCCCCAACAGGTCGTTCAGGAGCGTCCACCGGAGGGACGCCTTGTCGTAGTCGTACCGGAACGTCTGCTCGAGGAGGAACGGATCGTCCCGGACGTCCGTCCGTCCTTCCATGTCCCGGTAGAGGTGCGGCCGGACCGACGCTCGGACGAGCGGCTGACGGCGCGGCCCGCCGTCGTCGCCGACCCGCCCCATCCAGAGCCGCCCCGCCGCCTCGGAGAGGAGGAAGTCGATGAACGCCCGCGCCGCCTCGCCGTTCGGGGCCCCCTTCAGGATCCCGGCCGCGTCGGCGTTGACGAGCGTCTTCCCCTCGGGGAGGGTGAAGGAGATCGCGTCGCCGACCTTCTCGATCTGGGCCGCGACGTACTGGTCGATCGACGGCGCGCACGCGACCTGACCGACCGCGCAGAGCTGCGGCACCTGGATCGAGTACTTGGCGTACGCGCTGACGTTGGCGCCGATCCGCCGCGCGAGCGCGAGCCCCTCGTCGAAGCTCGGCGCGCTCTGCAGGAGGATCTCGTAGAAGGTGTGGTACGAGGACGAGTTCCTCGGGTCCGCCGCGCCGACCCAGCCGTCGAGTCGCGGGTCGCAGAGGCCCTCCCACGTCGCGACCTCGATCCCC
>JAUIEL010000945.1 GCA_030428825.1 bacterium | reverse complement strand
CCCGGTCACCGCGTCGAGCAGGTCGAGGTGGGGGAATCCGTACAGCCCGCAGACCTTCTTCAGCCACCGCCCCGCCTTGGCGGCCGCGGCGGTCTCCGGATGCAGCGTCAGCGCCCTCGGGTCGACGCCGCCGTCCGCCGGGGCCTCGCCCTCCGCTCCCTCCTCGTCCGCCCCTTCCTTCGCGGTCGGCGGCGGCGCGCCCACGACCTCGAGGAGCGGGACGTGGACGACCGCGAGCTGCGCGCCGAGCCCGCGGGTGATCTCCGAGAGCTCGAGCAGCTTCTCCTCCGCGTACTCGAGGTTCGCCCCCTCGCCGAGGACGTACTCCCCGGTCTCGCGCATCCGGCTCACCTCGTTCACCGAGATCCGCCGGTAGAGGAACGACCGCCAGAGGTTCGGCTTCCAGGCGTCCGGGAGCGGGAGCGGGTCGGCGAAGAGCCAGCCGCCGGTGTCGACGTGGAACCCGAGCCGTTCGAGGTCGTTGGCGAACCACGCCACCAGCACGAGGTCCGGCCGGAGCCTCGGGCCGAGCCGCCGCAGCAGCGCCGCCTGGTCGCCGGTGTTGTAGCCGGGGAACCCGAGCACGGCGACGTCGACCGTCCTCCCCTCCGCCGCGAGCGCGGCCTCGACGCGACGCGCGAAGGTCGCCTCGACCGGCACTCCCCAGCCGTACGCGTTCGAGTCGCCGACGACGACGATCCGGAACGTCCCGTCCGGCTTCTCGATCGTCCCCGGCGCCACGCGGAGGCCGAGCGCGTCGTCGTGCGCGTACTCGACGCCGCGGATCGTGACCGACGCGCCCTCGCGCCCCGCGTACCGGACGCCGTCCTCTTCGACCGGCTCGAGCATGCGTGCGCCGAAGTAGGCGCGCCCCGCCTCGGGCTGCAGGAACTCCGGGGAGAGCCCGTCGTGGAAGAAGAACCGGACGCCCGCCTCGCACGCGGCGAGGATCGCGGCGACGACCACGGTCAGCAGGAGGAGTCGGAGGAGGAGTCGCTTCATCGCCAGCTCACGAGGTCGACGGGGTTCACGAACTCCGGCGGGGCGAGCACGACCCGCGTCGCGCCGCTCGCTCGATCGAGCGCGAGGATCGCGCCGCCGCCGGTGAGGTTCTGTCCGCGGCCGGCCCGGTCGGGTCCGCGTCCGTTCGGGTCCGCGTTGGCGTCGACGAGGAGGACGGTCCCGTCCTCGCCGTGGCAGCCACGCACGGGGTCGCGGAACGGGTGGTCGGAGACCACGAGCGTCGTGGCGCCGTCCGGGTCGACCCGGAAGACCGCGCCGAGCGGACCGCCGACGCCGCGCGGGTCGGCGTTGGCGTCGAAGACGAGCAGGCCTCCGTCCGGCTCCTCGAGGAGGCCGAGGGGGCTGACCGCGCCGACCAGGCGGGCGTGCTCGGTCACCGCGCCGGTCTCGGGGTCGATCGCGAACAGCACCCCTTCGTCGGCGCCGTTCCCGGTCCGCGCGTCGGCGTCGAGGAGGAGGAGCGTGCCGTCGGCGCGCGCGAGG
>JAUIEL010000315.1 GCA_030428825.1 bacterium | reverse complement strand
CCGCGGCGCCGCCGTTCACGCTCCCCGAGGCGGTGACCGACGCGATCGCCGACGAGTCGGTGACGAGGATCGAGGCGTCGATCGGCTCGTCGTCGAGCGCGGGGTCGGGCCCGAGCTGGGGCGCGGCGCAGACCGGGTCGTCCATCACCTCGATCGTGCCCGTGGTCTGCGCCGCGTTCTCCTGCTGGTCGAGCGCGTCGAGCACGACGTCGTACGTCTTCTCCGCCAGGCCGCCGGTGAACGAGCCGGTGTACGTGCCGCCCCCGGCGTGGCTCAGCGTGATCTGGTCGACGGTCGTCGGGCCGTCCTTCACCGAGCAGGTGACCGTCCCGACGCCGGAGAGGTCGTCGGTGATCGGGATCGAGACCGACATCGGAGACGAGGGCGGCCAGGGCGACGGGGTGAGCGAGAGCGCGCCGAGCGTCGGCGGCGTGACGTCGATCTCGATGATCTCGAGGTCGTCGATCCACCACGCGTCGTTCGTCTCGTCCATCTCCCCTCGGATCCGGACCCGCACGCCGTCGACCAGCGCCGGCGCGGGGAGGTCGACCGAGCGCGTGGTCCATCCGCCCGAGTCGGCGCCGTTCGACGTCAGGCGGAGGACCTCGGCCCAGAGCGCGCCGCCGACCGAGATCTCGGCGACCAGCGCCTCCCCGCTCTCGACCCCCTGCCGTCGTTCGTCGAAGCGGAGCGTGGCGGACGCGTTGCCGCTCAGGTCGAGCGTCGTGGTCCGGATCTCGTGACCGTCGAACGCGCCGGGGCCGTCGGAGGAGAGCTTCAGCGCGCCGCCGGGGCTCGGGGGGGACGGCGCCGACGCGTCGACGACCGGCCCGTCGATCACGACCCACTTCGACGTGTCGACGGTCGGGGACGGGAAGGCGTCCGCGAACGGGAGGAGCTGCGTCCCCGGGTGGGACGACCCGCAGGTGATCCCGGCCGCGACGCTCTGGATCTTCGTCTGGCTCTGCGCGCCGAAGCCGGCGACCCCGGCGCAGCCGCCGATCGTCGAGCACATGATCTGGCAGTCCGCGTCTCCGTCGCACGTCCCCGCGCCGAAGTTCAGCGCGAGGTAGTGGGCGGTCGTCGCCGCGCGCGTCGCCAGGTTCGCGGTGTAGGTCGTCTCCGAGACCGAGTAGCCGGACGACATGCTGCAGACCGCGCTCGTGAGCGCGGCGCCCCGGACGGATCCGTCGAGGTCGCGTCCGGTCAGGAGGTGGGCGAGGTCGCGGTGGATCGACCCGAGCGAGTTCGACCACTGCGACTTGAACTGGTTCTGCAGCGCGGCGGCGATCGTGAAGGTGTACGGGTCCGGTTCGCTCGTCCGGACCACCACCGTCGTCAGCTCGAAGACGACGCCGGTGTCGCGGTCGAAGATCGCGGAGACCTCGTTCATGACGGTCTCGACGTCGGCGAGCGTGCCGACCACCGTCCCTCCGTTCGCCTGGTAGAACTCGACGTCGCAGTCGATCCCGAGCTCGACCACCGTCGAGCCGGCGGTGTAGGCGGCGAGTTGCGGCTCGAGCGCGGGGGGGGCCGCGCCGGCGGGGTACGCGAGCAGCGTCCCGTCCGGCGCGCCGTCGACCAGTCCGGCGAGCGGACGGAGCACGAAGCGCGCCCCGTCGGGCCGGACCACGAACGCGCTGAGGCCGGCCTCGCCGACGCTCGCGGTGACGGCGCCGCTCCCCTCCTCGCCCGGGACGTACGCGGTCCCGCGGTAGGTCGCGGACGGCGGCGGCGGGACCGCGGTCACCTCCTCCCCGTCGACGACGAGGAGCTGGAACGCGGGGGAGCGGACCGAGCGCGGCGCGAGCGCCAGCGCGACCGGGCTCCCGCCGAGCTCGACCACCACGTCGAGCGTCGGGCCGCCCGGCCCGGCGGAGGTCGAGGCGAGGATCTCCGGCTGCACCAGGGCCGCCCCGGTCACGCCGACCGCGGCCTCCGCCTCCGCCAGCCACGCCGCGTCGTCGTCCGCGCCGAGGGCGGAGGAGGCGATCAGGGCCGCGAGGAACGGGAGCGGGGCGAGCGCGCGCACGGGGCGTTTCTCCACGATTTGGACACTTCGACTATCGTCCTCGCGGAGGGGCGACTTTTGCGGCGAATCGGCCGATTCGGCCCTCGTAGGGTTGCGCTTCCCCTCGGTCCTCGGCGGATCGCCGACGCGGGCGTCCGGCCGAGGGGGGAGCGGAAGAGGAGGGAGGCCGGTTCGGATGGGGGTGCGTGCGAGTTGCGACGGCTGCGGTCGGACGTTCGAGGTTCCGGACGCGCGGAAGGCGTACCGGTGCAAGTGCGGCGGCCGGGTCGTCGCCGGTGAGGCGGAACGGGAGGCTCCGGAGCCGGAGCCGTCGGCGCCGCGCGACGGCGAGCGGACCTGCCCGGCGTGCGGCGCGATCGAGGTCGACGACGCGTCGCGCTACTGCGAGGAGTGCGGCGCCGCGCTGGACGAGGGGGAGGCGTCGCCGGAGGAGAAGGCGGCGCGGCAGCGGGCGAACCGCGAGCTCGCCAAGGCGAAGGAGTCGGTCCGCGCGGTCCGCGGCCTCTACGTCGTGGGCGCGGCGATGGGCGGCGTCTTCCTGACGCTCCTCACGATCGCGATGCTCGGGGCGGACCAGACGATCCCGACGGTCCTGTTCGTCGTCTGGGGGCTGACCGCCGTGGGCGTGGCCGTGGACACGACCGGCGCGCTCCGGATCTTCCGCGAGCCGCTCCTCTGGTCCGTGCTGATCGCGTCGCTCGCGACGTGCCGGCTCGGCCTTCGTCTGATCGACGGCTCGCACTGGGTCCTGGTCGGGCTCTCGCTCGTCTGGTGTCTGGCGCTCTGGAGCGTCCTCGGCCGCGTCATGCGCGTGCGCCGGTTGATGCATCGGTACCCCGAACTCTGGCACGCCGCGGCGATCGCCCGCCGGCGGACCCGCCAGCGCGGCGGGCGCCGGGTGGTCGAGTCCGGGCCGCTCGGTCGCCGTCGCCGGGTCGAGCAGGCGGAGACGGTGCGGAAGCTCGTGCTCGCCGGGATCATCGTCGCGGTCCTCGGCGGGCTCGGCGCGGCGTGGAAGTTCGCGACGCGGCCGCCCGCGTTCGAGGACGCGCTGTCGGCGTTCGTCGAGGATTGGAACCGGTCCGACGTCGCGGCGATCGCGGCGCGCTTCGACGAGGGGCGACGCGCCAGGCTGGAGCGCTGGCTCACCCGCAGCAGTTCGAGTCGGGACTGGAGCGAACGGCTTCCGTCGCTCGGGGAGGAGTTCGTCGAGCGCCGGACCGAGACGTCGGTCCGCGTCTCGTTCGGCACGGAGGACGGCCGCCTCGTGACGCTGTGGAGGCTCGAGGACGGCGCCTGGGACCTCTCCTCCCTCAAGGTCGACCGCGAGTGACCGGAGCCTCCGTCTGCCGGCACTGCGGCGCGCCGCTCCGGGCGGTCACCCGCTTCTGCGGCCGGTGCGGGCGGCCGACCCCGACCGTCCGCCGCGAACGCGCCGCGGAGGAGCGGGGCGAGTTCCGGCGCTCGCAGCGGGCCGGGCTCGCGGTCGCGATCGTCTTCGTCGGCGTCGTCCTGAGTCTCGTCGCGGTGTTCTCGATCTCGAACGGCGACCGGACGGCCGGGACGCTCCTCGCGATGCTCGCGCTCGACCTCGCCGTGGGCGGCGTGGCGACGTGGTTCCTCGGGCCGGGCGCCGGCCGGGAGAGCGTTCCGCTCCGGCCCGCGCCGCGCTGGACGCTGCTGGCGGTCCCGGTCGGCGCGGCGGCGTTCGCGGTGTCGTGGGGCTACGTCGCGCTCCTCCACGCCGTGACCGGAGGCGAGTCGGGGGCGTCGCCGGACGGGCTCGGGATCCTCGCCGCGGTCGTCGTGGCGCCGCTGATCGAGGAGTGGCTCTGCCGGGGCGTCCTCTGGACCGCGCTGTCGCGCGTCGTGCCGCCGCGTCGGACCGTCGTCCTGACCGCGCTGCTGTTCGCGGTGATGCACGGGTTGCAGGGGCTCTACCTCGCCCTCCCGCACCGGTTCGTCGGCGGTCTCCTGCTCGGCTGGCTCCGGTGGCGGTCGGGGTCGCTCGTGCCGTGCGTCGTCGCCCACCTGGTCCACAACGCGCTCGCCGTCGGCGTCTGACCGTCGCTCGCGTCTCGCGTCAGGTTCCGAACGTCCCGGTCACCGTGCTCGACGTCCCGGTGAGACGCCGCCGCTCGACGTCGACGGCCGGGCCGGTCCGCCAGTGGAGCTCCGCGATCACCCAGTAGACCGGGTCCGCCCGCCCCGACGCGGCGCGGGGGAGCGACCCCGACAGCGTGAGCGGCAGGGCGGGCGAGAGGCCCGACTCGACGACGGGGCGGGTGCCGCTCGGAGGGGCGCTCGGCGCGGACGCACCCTCGCCGGCGAAGACGACGACCTTCTCGAGCTTCCGGTCGACGGGCGGCGTCCCCTTCCCCTCGACCGAGACGTCGACCTTCGCGCCGTCGAACTTCGCCGTGCCCGTGAACTCGACCAGACCGGTGGCGTCCCCGTGAGGGTTCGAACGGATCGGCGGCGGCGACATCGCCGGCGGCGGACGGTCGTCCTCGAGCGGACGGTCGACCGAGGTCGGCGGGGGCGGCGGCGGCGCGCTCGAGAGGAACGCGGGGGCGGCGGCGTCCGGAGACGCGGCGGCCTTCGCCTCGGTCGGCTCGGGGTCGCTGCATCCGACTCCGAACGCCGCGAACAGGATCATCGTCGACACCACGCGCATGCGGGTTCCCTCCGGTCGCCGGTCGTACCACCGCGGAGAGGATACCGACCGGGGTCGTTACCATGGTGCCGTCGTTTCGCCCGGGAAGGGATCGCCCGATGTCCCCCGTCCGCCGTCCGCGCCGCCGGTGGCTCCGGCCCGCGCTCGTCGCCCTGCTGCTCGGCGGGGCGGCGGCGGCGGGCGTGGCGGAGGCGGACGATCCCGAGGCGCTCCTGCAGCGCGGGCGTCGGGCGCTGATCGAGGGGCGCCTCGACGACGCCGAGGAGACGTTCCGCCGGCTCCGCGAGGGGGCGCCGGCGGACGGGCCGCCGTACGCCGTCTTCGCCGACGTCCACCTCGCCATCGTGGCGCGCCAGCGCGGGCGCACGAGCGAGGCGGAAGGCATGCTGCGGCGGGTGCTCGAGGGGGGCGGGCCGGTCGCCGGTCCGCTCGGGCTCGTGGTGCACGACGAGCTGGCGAAGGTCCTCCTCGATCGCGGGCTCGCGGCCGCGGCGCTCGAGCAGGTCGAGGCGTACGGCGCGCTCGCGGCGAGGCTCGACCGACCGGACGACGAGGTCCGGGCGTTCGCGCGCGCGGCGGGGGTGCTGGAGTCGCTCGGCCGCTACGAGGAGGCGCGCGCCGCGTACCGGCGCGCGGTGACGGGAGCGGCGTCGGTCGAGAGCGCGGCGTACCGCGCGTCGATCCAGGCGCAGGCCGGCGGCTTCCTGGTCCGTCGCGCGCGGTACGAGGAGGCGGAGCCGCTGCTGCGCGCCGCCGCGGAGAGTCCGGAGTGGCGGGTCCGGTCGAACGCGGCCGCCTCGCTCGGTCGTGTGCTCGTGCAGCTCGGCCGTCCGCACGAGGCGCTGCGCATCGTCCGCCGCCTCGAGCGCGAGGCGGCCGAGCGGACCGACGACCAGGTCGACCTCCAGGTCCGCGAGTGGACGGCGAACGTCCTCTCCCGCGTCGGCGCGTTCGACGAGGCGGCGGACCGCTACCGCACGATCCTCGAGCGGCTCCCCGCCGACGCCCGGGTCGAGCGCGCGGGCGTCCGGATGAACCTCGGTCTGGTCGACGAGGCGCTCGACCGTCCGGAGGAGGCGCGCGACGCGTACGCGAGGGCGCTGGCCGTCTTCGAGGCGCGCGCCGATCGCGAGGACGAGGCGGCGGCGCGCGTGAACCTCGGCCGGGTCCTCTGCGCGCTCGGGGACGCGGAGGGGGCGCTCGTCCAGTTCGAGCGGGTCGTGGCGCTCGGCGACGAGCTCGAGACGCCGCGGCTGGTGGCGTCCGGACTCGAGGGGAAGGCGGAGGCGGCCCTCGCGTTGGGCCGGGTCGACGACGCCGAGCGGCTGTCGCGAGAGGCGCGCGCGATCTTCCGGGAGAGCGACGCGATCGAGGACGAGCTCGAGACGCTCCGCACGCAGGTCGGCGTCGCGATCGCCCGCGACGACGACGCGACGGCGGCGGCGATCGTCGCCGAGGCCGAGGCGATCCTCGAGCGGGACGACGTGCGGCGCCTCTCCGCGGAGGAGGCGTCGGGCCTCCGGTCGCGGTTCGCGGTCTGGTCGGAGCTGACGCAGGACACGATCGCGTGCGCCGTCGCGCGGGCCGACGGCGACCGGGCGGCGACGGTCGTGCGGGACGGCCTCGCGCGGGCGGCGCGTTGGAAGGGGCGCTCGCTGCTGGAGGGGCTCGTCGGCCGGCGGCTCGAGCCGGACGAGGTCGCCGGGTCGGACCACGCCTCGCGCGTCGCCGCCGCGCTGCCGGCGGGATTCGCGCTCGTCGAGTACGTCGCCGGACGCTCGAGCCTCTTCGCGTACGTCGTCTCGTCGGGCGGCGCCGCGCTCGTCGACCTCGGCGCCCGGACGGTCGAGGAGGACGTGCGGTCGTACCTCGCGGCGATCTCGCACGTCGGACGGCCGGTCGCGGAGATCGTCGGGGCCGGGGCCGACCTCCACCGTCGGCTGATCCTGCCGGTGCTCGCGCGGCTCGACGAGCCGCCGGAAGGGCTGGTCGTCGTGCCGTCGGCGGCGCTGTCGGTCTTCCCGTTCGAGGCGCTCGTCGTCGAGCCCGGGCGGTCGTTCCTCGACACGACGTTCCTGATCGACCGGCTGCGGGTCGTCTACGCGCCCTCGACCTCGGTCTTCCTGCGGATGCAGACCGCGGCGCCGCGCGCGGAGTCCGGGCCGCGGTCGCTCGTGTTCGCGGCGCCGACGACCAGCGTCGACCGCGGCTGGGATCGGCTGCACGGCGCGGACGTGGAGATGGCGCGGCTGTGCGATCGGCTGCGGGACGAGTTCGAGCCTCCGGAGGGCGGCGACCGCCGGTTGCGGGAGCTGCGCCTCGGACGGGCCGACGAGGTCACATGGCCGGAGCTCGTGGTCCGGACCCGCGCGGCCGCGACCGAGGAGGCGCTGGCCGAGGTGGCGGGCGCGTACCGGCTCGTCCACTTCGCGGTGCACGGGCACGTCGACCTCGCCGACCCGCGGCGGAGCGGGCTGGTCCTGACCCGGACCGACCGCTCGGACGGCGTGCTGACGCTCGGCGAGATCGAGGGCCTCGGGCTGGACGCCGAGCTCGTCGTCCTCTCCGCGTGCGCGACCGCCGTCGGCCGGGTCCGCCGCGGCGAGGGGGTCCAGAGCATCCTCGACGCGTTCGTCCGGGGCGGCGCGCGCGCCGTCGTCGGGACGTTGTTCATGATCGACGACGTGCGCGCGCCCGACCTGATGGCGACGTTCTACGACCACCTCCTGGTCGAGCGGCGACCGGTGGAGGAGGCGCTCCGGCGGGCGCGGATCGCCGTTCGCCGCGGCGCGGCGCGCGGACGCCCGCTCGTCGACCCGACGCGCGACGTGTCGGGTCACCCGGCGTGGTGGGCGCCGTTCGTCTACGTCGGGCCGGTGGGGGGATAGGGATGCGCGTCGTCTGCATCAGCGACACGCACGGTCGGCTCGACGAGGTCGTCGTGCCGGAGGGGGACGTCCTGGTCTGCGCGGGGGACTTCACGCGGCGCGGCACCGAGGAGGAGATCCGCGGGTTCGCGCGCGCGCTCCACGCGCTC
>JAUIEL010000314.1 GCA_030428825.1 bacterium | reverse complement strand
TCGAGCGTTCGACGACGCAGGCCGAGCGACGCGCCGGCCACGAGCCCTACGCGATGCCGTGCCCCGGAGTGCCCCACCCGATCGGTCGAGGCTGCGGCAAGCGTCCCCTCCAGCTCGTCGGCGGGGATGCGGAGCTGGGCCGGCGCTGCCCGCTGGAGCTGCGCTTCGGCGAAGCCGGGGCGGTGGCCGTGCTCTTCCTCGGCGCCGAAGCCCGCGTGCGGACGGCGCTGTTCGAGGACTGCGCTTTCTCCGGAATGCTGGAAAGCGGCTTCCTCCTCGACGGACGGCTCCTCTGGCCGGGGTACGCCGGCCCCCCGCTGCTGCTCACGAACGCCCACGTCTGTAGCGACGACCCGGTCGAGCGGTCGGGAAGCCCCGCTTCGCTCCCCCCCGAGGACGTGACCGTCGTCTTCCTCGCGCCGCGCGGCGGGCGGCGCAGCGCCGTCGTCGTCGAGTACGCCGAGCTGGTGTGGACCTCCCCGCGGCACCGGCTCGACGCGACGCTCCTGCTCCTCGACGGCTCCCCCTTCCACGAGCCGATTCCGATCCGCAGCGGCGAGGTCACGCCGGGTCTCACGGCCAACGTGATCGGCCACCCCCTCGGCGGCGACCTCTGGTACTCGGCGACGCCGAACGGCGTGGGAACGGTCGACGACCGACGAATCCACTACTCGACCCTCACCGAGCCGGGGAACAGCGGCAGCCCGGTCCTCGACGACGACTGGGCGTTGATGGGGCTCCACCGCGCCTACTCGCACGAGAAGGACCTGAACTACGGGATTCGCATCGATCGCATCATCGCCGCCATCCGCGCCGACCTGCGGGACGTGTACGGTGAGACCGGACCTCGATTCGGGGCGGCGCAGGGCTGACCCTCGACGACGGCCCGGCACGTCGCGCGGTCGACCGAGGCTCGATCCGTCGATCCGAGGCCGCGCCGTCACCGTCACCGTCACCAGGCCGATAGACTCGGCCCGATGACCGAAGAACGGCGACGTCCGGACCACCACTTCTCCGGCCGGCTGCGCAGCGTCCGCCACGCGCTGGCCGGGATCGCGACGATGCTCCGGACGCAGGCGAACGCGCGCGTCCACCTCGTCGCGACGGCGGTCGTGGTCGCGGCCGGCATCTGGCTCGACCTCGCGGCCGGCGACTGGTGCTGGCTCGTCCTCGCCTTCATGGCGGTCTGGACCGCCGAGGCGCTCAACACGGCGCTCGAGCTCCTCTGCGACGTCGCCTCCCCCGAGTTCCACCCGCTGGTGAAGGACGCGAAGGACGTCGCGGCCGGGGCCGTCCTGCTCGGCGCCGCCGGCGCGGTGGTGATCGGTATCCTCGTCCTCGGCCCGCCGCTGGTCGCCCGGATCGCTTCCTGACCGGGCAAAGCACCCGATAAGAACTTCACAACAAGGAACTTGCGCCGGCCCCCACCCCTCACGGGCGCCGGTACAGCCGCACCGCCGGGGTCTGGCCGCCGCGGGCGAGGACGTCGTTCGAGACCGGCTCGGCGCGGTCCCCGGTGAACAGCTTGAACGGGCCGGTCGGGTCGACGGGGACCGCGATGGAGTCGAGGACGTAGCCGCCCTCGCGCACGATCCGCTCGGTCTCGACGGCGAGGTACGGGTCGGCGTCCGGCGCCTCGAGGTGGGAGGTCGCGATCGAGACGAGGACGATCCACCGCGGGTTCGCGGCGCGGACCTCGGCGATCGCCTCCCGCTGTCGCTCGCCGGAGTCCTCGAACCCGCCGAGGAGCGGGTAGGTGATGATGTATCGCGTCGCGCTCTTCCGCCGGGCGTGGAACAGGATCTCCGGCTCGGACCCGAAGACGTAGACGGTGTCGCCGGGGTCCGACCCGTCGCGGATCCGCTCGGCGAGCCCGGGCGCCTCGACGAACGGGTTGACGTCGTGGATCCGCCGCGAGATCCCCGTCGCGTCGAGCGCCAGGAGATCGGCGTTCACGACGCGCGCGGGGACCGCGATCGCCGCCGCCACCGCGAGCGCGCCGACGACCGCCGGGACCCGGAAGCGGGCGAGCCGCTCGACCACCGCGACACCACCGAGCCCGGCGAGGACCGCGAGCGGCGGCCCGAGCTGCATGAAGTAGTGGGGCCGGAAGTAGAGGCCGACCGCCGCCCCGACCGCGCAGAGGATCAGCCAGCCGACGTGCGACCGCGCCTCGCGCCATCGCGCGGCGATCCCGATCGCCGCCAGCGCCCAGATCCCCAGGAGCTCGGGCGCCTGCCTCCCGAGCCCGCGCTCCAGCGCCGCCGCCCCGGTCGCCCAGTCGACCGCCTGCGCGTACCGGACGTTGTGCAGGAAGACCGCGTCGAGGAACTCGCGGAAGACCCCCGCGAGCACGAACGGCAGGACGACCGGGACGCTCGCCACGACCCCTCCGACGAGGAGCCACGCCCACCGCCACGTCACGCGCACCAGCACGCCCCGCCGCCCGGCGCGGCACGCCGCGAACGCCACGAACAGCAGGACCCACGCGACGTGCGTCCCGGCGACCGGCTTGAACCAGCACGCCAGCGCCGCGAACGCCCCGCAGAGGACCCAGTCGCGCGGCCGGTCGTCGCGATCCGCGCGCCACAGGAAGAGCGCGGACGCCGCCATCGGCAGGAGCATGAACACCTCGGTGTTCGCGACGTGCCCGAACCAGCCGTGCGACGAGACGAGGACCACGAACGCGAGCGCCGCCCCCGCCGCGCCGACCGGCCCCGCCGCCGGCGCCGCCCTCCGGACCAGGAGGAAGAGGAGCAGCGCCGACATCGCCACCCAGACGCCGTGGAGCGCGCGCACGGACCGGACCTCTTCGCCTCCGATCGCGAAGGCGGCCCGGTACGCGAGGAAGACGAGCGGCGGCTTCTGGTCGAACGCGTCGCGATACGGAAGGTCGCCGGCCGCCCAACGCTGCGCGATGTACGCGTACTCCCCCTCGTCGCGCGTGAACGGGACGTCCGAGAACGGCGACCGGAGGAGCTGGAACGCGACCGCCGCCGCCACGAGCAGGACGAGCGTCGCGAGCGGCGAACGGGGTCCCGGGGCGGGGGCGTCGGTCTCGGCGGGGCTCATTTGAAACGGCGGATTGTAGGCGGTCCGCCGCTACGATGGCGAGCGACCATGACGAACGACTCGATCACCAAGCTGATCGGCGAGGACGCCGCCAAGCTCCTCGACGACGCGCGCTCGTCCCTCACCGAGCTGCAGGAGGTCGCGGCCGCCCTCGATCCGCAGGGCGAGGTCGCGCGCAACGCCCGCCTCGTCCGCGAGCACGTCGACGAGTTCTTCCTGATGGTCGTCATCGGCGAGGTGAAGTCCGGGAAGTCCTCGTTCATCAACTCGCTCCTGAACGAGAAGGTCCAGGCCGAGGGCCCGCTCCCGCTGACCGACCGGATCTGGGTGCTGAAGCACGGCCCGCAGCCGGTCGAGCGGATCTCCGACGAGTTCGTCTACGAGAAGGAACACCCGAACGAGCTGCTGAAGCTGTTCCACGTCGTCGACACGCCGGGGACCAACTCGATCGTCCGGAAGCACGCGGAGATCACCGAGTCGTTCATCCCGAAGGCCGACCTCACGATGTTCGTGACGTCGATCGACCGGCCGTTCTCGGAGTCCGAGAAGCAGTTCCTCGACTTCGTCAGCGAGCGGTGGCGGAAGAAGGTCCTGTTCGTCCTGACGAAGACCGACGTCCGCGAGGAGGCGGACGTCCCGACGGTCGTCCAGTACATCAAGGAGAACTGCCGCAAGTTCTACGACTTCGAGCCGCGCGTCTTCCCGGTCTCGGCGAAGCTCGCCGAGCAGGCGCGGCGCGACGGCGACGACGCGCTCCTCGAGAAGAGCGGCATGCCCGAGCTCGAGCGGTTCCTCGCGTCGAACCTCGCCGAGGAGGAGCGGGTCCGCCTCAAGCTGACCAGCCCGGTCGAGGCGGGCCTCGCGCTGCTCGACGACCTGAAGGGCGTGACCTCCGAGCGGCGCGAGCTGCTCGAGCACGACTTCCGCTCCCTCTCCGACCTCGACGCGCAGGTGAAGCAGACCTCGACCGAGCTGAAGGAGCGGTACCACGTCTACGTCGTCCGGATCTACGACCTCCTCCGCGAGTTCGAGCGCCGCGGGAAGAACTTCTTCGAGACGACGCTCCGGGTGAAGAACTTCGGCCTGCTGAAGAACCACGAGCAGTTCCGGCAGAAGTTCGAGAAGGAGGCGATCGCCGACCTGAAGGAGCGCATCCAGGACGAGATGCACGCGGCGACCGACTGGCTGATGAAGGAGCAGATCGCGCTCTTCCAGCGTTCGCTCCGGTTCCTGAACGACAACCTCGTCGTCGAGAAGTACCAGGAGCGCGTCGCCGCCCCCGCGCCGCAGGACCAGGGGTTCGACTACAACCGCGACAAGCTGGTCGAGCAGATGCAGGAGGCGTTCCGGCGCGAGATCGAGCGCTTCGACGTCGAGGGGGAGTGCAACCGCATCATGGAGACGGCGTACCGCGGCGTCCTCCAGCAGATCGGCGTCCAGGCGGGCGCGGTCGGGCTCGGGACGCTGCTCGTGTCGATCCTGACCGGCGTCGCGCTCGACGTCACCGGCATCCTCGCGGCGGGCGTCGTCTTCGCCACCGGGTTCGTGATCCTGCCGAAGAAGAAGCGGCGCGCGATCCAGGAGTTCTCGCTGAAGGTCGACGAGCTGGTGCGCGAGTTCCGCCGCGCGCTCGGCGCCGCGTTCGACCAGGAGATCGAGTCGTCCGCCGACAAGCTCCGCCGCGCGTACGACCCGTACCTCACGTTCTATCGCGCGGAGACCGGTCGGCTCGCCGAGGCCGAGGAGACGCAGAAGCGCGTCCGCCTCGAGCTGCTGCAGATCCTCGACGGCGCGAAGTCCGTCCGCCTCACGACGACCCCATCGACGGGCGAGGAGACCCCGCCCGAAGAGAGCGACGCATGACCTCGCCCGCCCGTCCCTCCCGCCTCGCGCTCGCCGCCGCCGTCCTCTTCCCCCTCCTCGCGTCCGGCTGCTCGACGTCCGTCGGCCGCTACTTCGAGGCGCGCGCGCTCGACCTGACCGACGTCTTCCCGGCCAGCGTCGCGGTCGGCTACGGCCTCTCCGCCGAGGCGCGGGTGACGCCGTACCTCGGGCTCGGGATCGGCTGGGCCGAGAACACGCGCTACGGACGCGACACGCTCCGGTACGGGCCGGTCTGGTGGGAGAAGGAGCGCGGGATCCCGATCCTCCGGTACTGGCGCTACCAGGACTACGAGGACCGCCCGGGCCGCATCCCGAACGGCGACCGCTTCTGGTGGGACCACGACTCGCGACTGATCGGGAACACGCTGATCCTCCTGCCGGGCGTGCGCCGCTCCGGCGACCTCTGGTTCCCCGTCCTCCCGCCGTACTTCCGGAAGGAGGGGTGGGAGTGGACGAAGGAGCCGATCAACCTGCTCCACTTCGGATGGGCGATCGAGTTCCTGAACGCCGAGCTCGGGCTGTTCGTCGGCGCGGTCGGCGTCCGCGTCGGCGTCGGGCCGGTGCAGGCGCTCGACTTCCTGCTCGGCTTCCTGACGATCGACTTCGCCGGAGACGACCCGCATCACCATCCGGTCGTCTGGCCCGACCCGGACGCCCCGCCGTCGTTCCCGGTGCCGCACGAGCCGACCGAGACCGACGCGTCGCCGGCCGACGACGACGCGTGACCGACGGCGCTCGGGCGCCGACCCAGCGACCGCGGTACGCGAAGAAGCCCGCGCCGAGCACCCAGAGCCCCGCCCACCGGTCGTCGAGCTTCAGCGGCTCCTTCCTCTCCGCTCCACCTCCGCGAGGTCGAGGATCCACGCGCCGGGAACGTCCCGCTCGACGACGAGGCGCGCGAGGTTCAGCCACCGCTCGGCCCGGTCGAGGACGGCGCCGTCGGCGGTGACGACGACCTCCGCGCTCGCCCCGAGCCGCGCGTCGACGTCGCGCTCGGTCTCGGCGCTCCACGGCCACCCGCGCCGGCGGCCGTGCGCCGCGATCCGCTCCTTCAGCCGCCCGCTGTTCGAGACCGGCCGATCGAGGAGCCACGTCGCGGCGCCGACTCCGAGCGCCGCGAGCCGCTCGCCGACCCGGTCGAGAGCGACGTCCGTCTCGACGACCCGCCGCCAGGTCCCGTGGAGGCTCGCGACGTCGCGGAAGCAGCCGTCGCGGCAGCCGAGCACCACGCCGCCGGCGAGCGCCGCCTCGACGGTCGTGAGGAGGTTGAACCCGTCGATCGCGAGCGCGGCCCCCGCGACCCGCTCGGGCGCGAGCTCACGGGCGGCTCGGGCGTCGCGGACCGAGTCCGCGTCGCTCGCCCGCCCGACCGCCTCGCGCTGCCGGGCGTCGAGCCGGTGCCGGTCCCCGACCAGCTTCGCCGCCCCCTTCGGCGGGTACCCGCGCCCGAGGAGCCACGACATCTCGAAGGTCGCCGCCCGGAGCCGCGGGACGTTCGGGGCCGCGAACCGGTCCTCGTCGCCCGGGTGCGGGCCGCGGTGGAGTCGTCGATCGGGCATCGAAGGGAAGGGTCACTCGCGTCCGCGACGGCCGGCGAGAGCGGATCGGGCCGTCACGGCATGCCCCGGACCGCTCAACGGACGTGGAACTGGACGGTATCGCCGTCCTCGACACCGTTTCGGCCGACGGTCTCCCGATGGATCACCGCCAACACCGCGCCGCGCTTCACGTCGATGACCGTCACCAGTCCGCAATAGCGGCCGTGGCGGCGAACCACTCCGGTGTCGCCCGGGAGCGCCTTCGTGTCGCCGTCGAGGTCGATCCGGACGCAGGCCGGGTAGTCGGCGGAAGGGGCCATGCGCGCCACGATGTTCCCGCGAGCGCCGGCGCGGTTTCCGGACTCCCGCACGAGGTTGCGGAGCTCCTCGATCTCGCGGCCGAGCCCCGCTCGCAATTCCTCCAGCGCGGCCGGGTCCCCGTGCCCACCACTCGCCGCGAGCTCTCGCACGCTCGCGAGGTTGGTGCGAAACCCCTGGAACATCTCCTCCCGAACGCGACTCAGCTCGAGCTGTTGCGCCAGCTTGTCCTCCACCAGAGACTGATCCTGGCGGATGCCCCGAAGGCCCGCGTCGAGATCCTTCCCGAGAGCGTCCAGTCGCTCCCGCACCTCGACACGCTCCCGTTCGACGTCCCGAAGCGAGTCCTCGAGGCCGCTGAGTCCTTCGACCGTGCTCGACAGCGCTCCGACCTCCGCGCGCGCGCCGGAGAGCGTCTCGTCCACCGCCGCGACCTTCGCCCGGAGGGGTTCGAGATCGGCGACTCCGTCCCGACCGAACAGGAGGAATCCGAGCGCCACGACGAGCGGCGCCGCGGACAGCCCGAGGAAGATCCGGAGCTGCCTGCGCCGACGGGCCATCTCCCGCTCGACCGACCGAAGAAGCGCCGCGTCATCCGATTCGACCATCGTCCGCCTCCCGCTTCCAAAGAGCGACCGCGGCAGCAGAGGAGAAGAAGACGCTGAGCAGGATCGCGACGACCGCGTTCGTCGAGAGCCGGCTCTGGATGAAGGGCAAGAGGCAGACGCCGCCCGCGACTGCGGACAGGGCGACGACGATCAGGACGCGCCGCGACAGCCAGTCTCGCAGCGTTCGTTGATGCTGCTTCATCGCTTCCAGCCGTCGCGTGAGCCAATCGACCAGCGAGCGGCTCACCAGCCGGACGAGGTCGGAGGTGTCCTTGAACGGCTTGCACCAGACCCCGGTCTCGAAGTCGGTGACCCGCTCCAAGAACCTCC
>JAUIEL010000313.1 GCA_030428825.1 bacterium | reverse complement strand
CGCCTTGGTGGCGACCTCGCCGAGGAGGTGCTGCGCGTCGGCGCCCTCGGGCTTGATCGCGACCGCCTCGTTCAGCGCGTCCGCGGCCTCGGCGATCTCGCCGGTCTCGAGGTACGCGCGGCCGAGCGCGTAGAGCGTCCACGGCGCGACCGGGTCGAGCGCGCGGGCCCGCTCCAGGTGGGCGAGCGCCTCGTCGGTCCGGCCGGCCACGAGGGCGCGCAGACCGGCGAGCTCTCGGGCGCGGGCGGAGTCCGGGTCGATCTCGAGGAGCCGATTCGTCTCGATGTCCGCTTCCTCCTGACGCCCGACCTTCTGGAGCCACCGGACGTACGCGTAGCGCGCGTCCGTGTTGGCCGGATCGAGCTCGAGCGCGGCGCGGAACCGCTCGTCGGCGCGCTCCGCGTCCCCGGCCGCGGCGGCGCGTCTCGCGGCGGCGTCGGCGACGTCGACGCGGAGCGGACGGAGACCGAGCCGCGCTCCGAACGCCGCCAAGCGGCGCGCGAGGGCGAGCGTCTCGGCCGCGATCGCGCGGGGCGGTCGATCCCCCCAGAGGAGCGTCCGCAACAGACCGGCCGGCACGAGCCGTTCGTCGAGGAGGGCGGCCCGCGACCGGAGCGCGTCGGAAGGAGCGCCGCGCCGCTCGGCGTCGAGGGCGGCGAGCCACGCCTCCGCGGCCGGATCGCGCGCGCCGGCCCCGGCCGCGTGCGAGAACGCCGGGGGGTGCCCCGCCGCGTCGCTCCACGCCGGGTCGTCCGGGTCGAGTCCGCCCTCGGCGGCGGAGAGGAGCGCGCGGAGGAACCGCAGGCGCGCCCCGTCCGGCAGCACGTCGCCCCGGACCAGCGTCCGGAACGTCGCCGCGGCGAGGAGGGCGTGGCCGGCGCCGTTCGGATGGAGTCCGTCCGACGTGACCGGCACCCCCGCGAACGGCGCGAACGCGCGCCGCGCGTCGACGAGCGGGAGCCCGAGCGCCGCCGCGACCTCGGCCACGTCCGCCTCGCGACGGGCGAGCGACGGGTCGAGCGCGAGGAGGGCGCCGTCGAGCGCGGGCCGGACGAGGACGAGCGACGCTCCCGCCTCCCGGGCGGCCGCCGCCCCCGCCTCGAGCTGTTCGCGGAATCGCGCCGCGGGAACGCGCGGCGACGCGCCTTCGTGGAGGACCGCGAGCCCCGCCCGCTCCCGCTCGAGCTCGACCGTCGCCGGTCCCGCCACGAGCCTCACCAGCCGTCGGCGCGCGAACCACCCCCCCCACGATCGCGCCTCCGCCCCGCGCGCGAGGTCGCTGGCCCCGCCGCTCGCGACCGCGTCGTTGTAGCCGGTCGGCATCCAGACGACCGCGTCCGGCGACAGCCCTTCCAGGCCGATCTCGATCTGCCGGCGGTTCTGCCACGAGCTGTAGCCGGGGATGCCGAGCGACACGACGTCGACGTCCCCCTCCCCCTCGAACGCGGTCCGCAGCATCTCCTCCAGCCGGCTCGAGTAGACCGCCTCCTCGGGGACGCCGAGCCCGAAGGTGCACGAGTCGCCGATCGTCACGATCCGACGGACGACCTCGTCGCGCGGCCTCTGCGCGCCGGCGCCGCGATAGCCGAGCGCGTTCGTCCGGTAGTAGCCGAGGAAGTCGGCGTTCGGCGCGAAGCGGAAGAGGAGCGCCGGGTCGGCGCGCACGACGCGCGATCGCTCCTGCAGCCCGTCGAACCGGACGGGCCCGTCGTCGCGCGCGGGGAGGTCGAGTCCGACCAGAACGCACTCGACGACGACGAGGAGGACGACGGGGAGGAGGAGCGATCCGAGGACGAGGAGCGCTCGCGCGAGCGGTTTCGACATGGGCGGACGAGTGTAGCGCCCCCGCGGTTCGATACGCTCTCCCGATGGCCGGTGCGAGAGCGGGCGGGGAGGCGGAGACCTCCCGGGAGCGGAAGCGGCGCGGCGTCGTCTACACGCCGGCGCCGCTCGCCCGGTTCCTCGCCCGTCGCGTCCTGGCGGTCTTCGGCCCGCCGCGGGGCGCGCGCCCGCTCGTCGTGCTCGACCCGGCGTGCGGCGACGGGGCGCTCCTCGCCGCGGTCCGGGAGGAGGCGCCGGGGCGACCGCTCGATCTGCGGGGGATCGACGTCGATCGAGGCGCCCTCGAAGCGGCGCGCCGCCGGCTCGGTCCGGCGCCGCGACTCGAGCGCGCGGACGTGCTCGACGCTCCCGCGGTCGGCCCGGTCGACGTCGTGATCGCGAACCCCCCGTACGTCCGCACGCAGGCGCTCGGCGCGTCCCGGGCGGCGGCGTTGCGCCGGCGGTTCGGGCTGGTCGGGCGCGTCGACCTCCTCCACGCCGTCGTCGCCGCGGTCGCGGAACGGCTCCGGCCCGGGGGCGCGCTCGCCCTCCTCGCCTCGAACCGTTTCCTCACCACGAGGGCGGGAGCCGGCCTCCGCCGGCACCTGGCGGAGCGGTTCGAGGTGCTCGAGGTGATCGACCTCGGCGACACGAAGCCGTTCGACGCGGCGGTCCTCCCGGCCGTGGTGATCGCCCGGCGCGAGGACGGCGCCGGGTTCGCGCCGCGCGGCGTCCGCGTCCACCTCGCGACGCCCCGCGCGCCGGCGCCGCCGCCCGGCGACGTGGTCCGCGCGGTCGAGGGGGGGCGGGCCCCGGCCGGTCTCCGCCTGGAGACCGGGGTCGTCGGCCGCGACGACGAGGAAGGGCCGTGGCGGATCACTCCGCCCGACGAGGCGCGATGGACGGTCCGGGTGCGGCGGGCGCTCCCGGCGACCTTCGCGGACCTCGTTCACGTCCGGGTCGGCGTCAAGACGACGGCCGACGAGGTGTTCGTCCGGGACTCGTTCGACGCCCTCCCGTCGGACGAGCGCCCCGAGCCCGCCCTCGTCCGCCCGCTCCTCCGCCGCGAGCACGCCGCGCCGTTCGTCCCGCTCCCCGGGCGCCCGCGGGAGCTGCTCTACCCGCACGAGCGACGCGGCGGCCGGCGCGTCCCCGTCGACCTCGCGGGAACCCCGCGCGCGCGGGCGTGGCTGGAGCGGCATCGCGCGCGGCTCGAGGCGCGGTCGTACGTCCGGCGGGCGGGGCGGCGTTGGTACGAGATCTGGGTCCCCCACGACCCGGACGGGTGGCGCGTGGAGAAGGTCGTCTTCCCGGACATCTCCGAGCGCCCGCTCTTCTTCCTCGACCGGAGCGGCGCGGTGGTGCCGGGGAACTGCTACTGGATCGTGCCGCGCGACGGCGACCCGCGCGTCCTCCGGCTGGTGCTCGCGATCGCGAACTCGTCCGTCGCCGTCCGCTGGTACGACGCCACCTGCGCGAACCGCCTCTACCACGGGCGGAGGCGGTTCATCACCCAATACGTGACGCGGTTCCCGCTCCCCGATCCGGACGGCCCGGAGGCGCGCGAGCTCGTCCTTCGCGTGGACGATCGGCTGCGCCGCGGGGTCGACCCGTCGGCCGACGCGATCGTCGACCGCGCCGTCCGGAGGATCGTGCGGTGAGCCCCGCCTCGCGCCTCGCGTCTCCTCGAACCACGGAGATCCCCATGCCGCCTCGTCGTCGCGGGCTCGTCCCGCTCCCGCTCGTCCTCCTCCTGCTCCCGATCGCCGGCGCGATCGCGACCGCCGCCCCGCCACCGCCGGACGGCCCGGCGCCGGAGGAGGCGTACACGAAGCGCGAGGTGATGATCCCGATGCGGGACGGCGTCCGCCTCTTCACGGCGGTCTACGAGCCGCGCGACCGCTCGCGCCCCGTGCCGATCCTGATGCTCCGGACCCCGTATTCGTGCCGCCCGTACGGCCCGGACCGGTTCCGGCGCTCGCTCGGACCGAGCGCGGAGTTCGCGGAGCGTGGGTACGTCTTCGTGTACCAGGACGTCCGCGGCGCGTACCTCTCGGAGGGGACGTTCGTCGACATGAGGCCGCACGTCGCGGAGAAGGCCTCCCGCGCGGACGTCGACGAGAGCACCGACACCCGCGACACCATCGATTGGCTGCTCGCGAACCTCGACGGCCACAACGGGCGGGTCGGTCAATGGGGGATCTCGTACCCCGGGTTCTACGCGGCGGCGGGGATGATCGACGCGCACCCCGCGCTCCGGGCGGTCTCGCCGCAGGCGCCGATCGCCGACTGGTACTTCGACGACTTCCACCACCACGGCGCGTTCTTCCTCCCCCACGCGTTCAACTTCATGGCCTCGTTCGGGCTCCGGCGCGAGGAGCCGAAGACCGAGCGGAACCCGCGGTTCGATCACGGCACGCCCGACGGGTACCGATGGTTCCTCGACCTCGGGCCGCTCGGGAACGCGGACCGGCTCCACCTGAAGGGGACGGTGCCGTTCTGGACGGAGATGGCGGAGCACCCCGACCGGGACGCGTTCTGGAAGGTGCGCGACATCCTCCCCCACCTGTCGAACGTCGCGCCCGCGGTGATGGTCGTCGGCGGTTGGTTCGACGCGGAGGACCTGTACGGGCCGTTGAACGTCTACCGATCGATCGAGCGGAGGAACCCGGGCGTCTCGAACGTGCTGGTCATGGGTCCGTGGGTGCACGGCGGGTGGTCCCGCGCCGACGGCGAGTCGATCGGGATGGCGTGGTTCGGCGCGAAGACCTCCGAGTGGTACCGGAACGAGATCGAGCTGCCGTTCTTCGAGCACCACCTCCGCGACGGTCCGGACCCCGACCTCGCCGAGGCGAACGTGTTCGAGACCGGGACGAACCGGTGGCGGCGCTTCGACGCGTGGCCGCCCCGCGAGGGGACGCCGAGGACGCTCCACCTCCGCCGGGGAGGCCTCCTGTCGTTCGAGCCGCCGGAGCCGGACGACGCGGGGAGCGACGCGTTCCCGAGCGACCCGTCGCGGCCGGTCCCGTTCACCGAGGAGATCACCCGCGGCATGACGCGGGAGTACATGACCGACGACCAGCGATTCGCGGCGCGGCGGCCCGACGTCCTGACCTGGCGGTCGGAGCCGCTGTCGGAGGACGTCACGCTCGCCGGCCCGCTCCTCGCGGATCTGACGGTCTCGACCACCGGGACCGCGGCCGACTGGATCGTCAAGCTGATCGACGAGCTCCCCCCGGACGCCGAGGCGCCCGCGGGGCACACGCCGCCGCGGCCCTGGGGCGGCGCGATGACGATGGTCCGGAGCGAGGCGTTCCGGGGCCGGTACCGGAACGCGTACGACGCTCCGGAGCCGTTCGTGCCGGAGCGCCCGACCCGCGTGCCGGTCCCGCTGCAGGACGTCCTCCACACGTTCCGGGCGGGGCATCGGATCGTGATCCAGGTCCAGAGCACCTGGTTCCCGCTCGTCGATCGGAACCCACAGTCGTACGTGCCGAACGTCTTCCGCGCGACGGAGGACGACTTCGTCGCCGCCGTCCACCGCGTCCACCGCGGTCCCGAGCGGGGCTCGCGGATCGAGGTGTCCGTGATCCCCGCGCCGCCGGTCACGGATACGCGGGACGGGTGACGAGCCGCGGGTCGTCGACCGGACCGCCGACCGTGAAGTGGTAGACGACCTGGTGGTCCTCCCCGCGGAGCCCGAGCGCGCCGTGGGTCAGGTCGTCGAAGAAGCAGCCGATCCCCGTCGCACGCACGCCGGCCGCCTCCGCCTCGAGGTAGAGGACCTGCCCGAGCGCGCCGGCCTCCCAGTGGAGCGCCCGATACCGCCACCCGCCGTCGGCACCGATCCGCGGCGCGAACTCCGCGACCATCGCCGCCGCGAACGCGCCGTCCGAGGCGATCTCCTGCCCGCACGACGAGGACCGCGCGATCGACCGGACGTCCCCCTCCTCGAGGAGGAGGAGCGACGGGAGCGCGTCGTCGACCGGCGCCCACCTGAACCGCCCCGCGCACGCGGCGCGGAGCGGCGCGAGCGCCGAGGGGTCCCTCACCAGGACGTACAGGCCGGACGCCAGTCCCTCCACCCGGTGCACGAAGAGGAACGGGTGGACGGCGGGGCGCCAGGGGAACGCCGTCCACGGCGTCGACTCCGCATCCGGCCGGAGGCGTCCGACCATCCGGAGGAACGCGTCGCGCGCGAGCGGGGTCCTGCCGTCCATCGCGACGGCCGAGCGGCGGCGGCGAAGGAGCTCCCGTCCCGGACCGGACGGCGCCGGACCGACGCTCGCCGCCGCCTCGACGGCGGGCGCCGGGTGCGGTGCCTCGGCGAGGGCGCCGTCCCGCCGCGACGCCTCGGCGACCTCGTCGATCACCGGCCAGTCGTGGTGGTCCCGGCTGAGCGCCGAACGCGTCCCGAGGTCCTCGCCCCGGAGGAGCGCGTCGACGGCGTTCGCGTCGAGCCGAACCGCGGGCGTCGGGCGGCCGGCCGGCCCGATCGAGAGGAGGAGGTCGACGTGCTCGGCCTCCGGCCCGGTCGATCGTTCGGTCCGCAGGAGCCGCGCGAGCGCCGCGTCCCCCACCGCGAGCTCCGCCCGGACGTCCGCCCCGAGCGCGGCGGCGGCGTACGCGATCGCCGCGATCGCGTGTCCGACGTCGTGCTGGACGTAGCGGAACGCACGCTCGCCGTACTTCCACGCCTCCCGCCACGCGATCGACGTCAGGCCGATCAGGACCCGGTCGCCGGTGAGTCGGCGGAGCGCCCCGGCGTCGACCGCTCGGCGGAGCTCGAGCGCGTGCTCGTCCGGCCGGTAGTGGAACACGCCCGCCTCCGCCTCGCCGCCGACCCCCGCCGCGACGACGTACGCCTCGGTCGGGTGGAGGTTGCCGCTCGAGGGGTTGCACCGGAGGGACCACCGGCTCCCCTCGAACTCCTTCCAGGCGGAGATCGCCATCGCGTGGAACAGGAGGTCGGAGATCGCGGCGGCGTCGAGCGGCGCGCCGGGAAGCGCCGCGGGGCGGTCGAGCGCCGCGAACGGCGGCTCGGCCGGGAACGGACCGCGGGAGAGCGCGGTCGTCGGGGCGCCGTCGAACCGCAGGAACGGGTCCGGCTGGGTCTCCCAGTCGAGGAACCCGAGAGATCGGGCGTACCGGTGCGGGTGGTGCTTCGTGCGCCGGTGGTAGGCGAGCACGACGTCGACGTCGTTCATGCGGAGGAGCGTACGAGACGCGCCGGGAGCGCGGAACCTCGACCGTCCGGGGTCTCCGCCCCGGGAGGACTCAATTCGGCCCGGCGTCCGGCCGATACCACAGGGACGTCTCGAATCACGCGGAGTCCCCTCGCATGGCCTGGATCGATGCCCTCCTTCAGCGCATGGTCGAGCTCGGCTCGTCCGACCTCCACCTCTCGGCGACCTGCCAGCCGCAGTTCCGCCTCCACGGCGAGATGGCCCCCGTCGAGGGGACGGTCCCCGTCTCGAAGGAGGAGATGGCGACGGTCCTGAAGGAGATCACGCCGGGAGCGATGTGGGACGAGTTCCAGACCGACTGGGACGCCGACTTCGCGTACGCCCTCGAGGGGTGCGGCCGCTTCCGCGTCAACCTCTTCTACGACCACAAGGGGCCGGGCGCGGTCCTCCGGCTCATCCCCGAGAAGATCCCGTCCGCGCAGGACCTCGGGCTGCCGAAGTCGGTCATCGAGATGTGCAACCACTCGAAGGGGCTCGTGCTGGTCACGGGTCCGACCGGCAGCGGCAAGTCGACCACGCTCGCCGCGATGATCGACCACATCAACGAGACCCGCCCCGACCACATCATCACGATCGAGGACCCGATCGAGTTCGTCCATCCGAACAAACGGTGCCTGATCAACCAGCGCGAGGTGTCGCGCCACACGACCGGCTTCAAGCGCGCGCTCCGCGCCGCGCTGCGCGAGGACCCGGACATCGTCCTCGTCGGCGAGATGCGCGACC
>JAUIEL010000312.1 GCA_030428825.1 bacterium | reverse complement strand
GGTCAGGAACGGGAGGACCACGAACCCGACCAGCCGCGACAGCAGGAGCCCGATGGAGAAGACGAGGCCGTGGCGGCCGAGCTTGGCGAGGACGTCGCGCATCGTGGGTCCCGGGAGGAGCGAGCAACCTACCGTTTCGACCGTCGTCGGCTGCATCCCGGCCGACGCCGGAATCGAACTCGAAAGGAGAGACTCGGCGCCTCCGCCCTCCTGCTCCTCCCCCATCGAATCGGACCCCGCTTGAACCTGACCCTTCCCTTCCAGCTCCTCGCCCTGGCCGCGGCCCTGGCCTTCGCCATGGCGGCGACGCACCGGGTCCAGCTCCGCCGGCGGGACGCGGGGCTGGTCGACGCGGTCTGGTCCGGGTCGTTCGCCGCGGTCGCCGTCTTCCTCGCGCTCACGACTCCGGGCGACCCGGCCCGACGCGTCCTGATCGCCGTGCTGGTCGCGACCTGGTCGCTCCGCCTCGCCGCCCACCTCGTCGCCGACCGCCTGACCGGCGAGGTCGAGGAGGACGGCCGGTACCGACGGCTCCGCGAGGAGAAGGGGGACGACTTCCCGCGCTGGCTCTTCTGGTTCGACCAGGCGCAGGGGCTCTCGGTCGTCTTGCTCGCGATCCCGCTCCGCCTCGCCCTGGCGAACGAGACCCCTCTCGGACCGCTCGACCTCGTCGCCGCCGCGTTGATCGTGACGTCGATCGCCGGCGAGTCGATCGCCGACCGCCAGCTGGCCCGCTTCCGCCGCGACCCCGCGAACCGCGGCCGCGTCTGCCGGGACGGGCTCTGGCGCTACAGCCGCCACCCGAACTACTTCTTCGAGTGGCTCCACTGGCTCGCCTACCCGCTCTGGGCGTTCGGCGCGCCGTACGGGGCCGTCGCGTGGCTCGCGCCGGCGGCCATGCTCCTCCTGATCCTGAAGGTGACCGGCGTCCCGCCGACCGAGGAGCAGGCGCTCCGGAGCCGCGGTGAGGCGTACCGCGACTACCAGCGGACCACCAACGCCTTCTTCCCCTGGTTCCCCCGCGAGGACGGAGCCGCCGCCCCTTCCCCCCGGGAGAACGCGTCGTGACCCTGATCGAGACCGCCGTCGACCACGGGCTCCTCCCCGATCCCGTCCTCCGGACCGGCATCCGCCGTCTCCTCCGCCGGCGCCTCGCCGAGATCGGCGCCGGCGACCCGGCGCGCGAGCGGGCGCGGACCGACGCCTGGGCCGAGGCGATCCGCCGCGGACCGCTCGTCGTGGCGGCGGACGCCGCGAACGAACAGCACTACGAGGTGCCCGCCGCCTTCTACGAGCTCGTCCTCGGGCGCCACCTGAAGTACAGCTCGGCCTGGTTCGACGACGACCGCGACGACGACGACCTCGACGGCGCGGAGGCGGCGATGCTCGAGCTGACGTGCGGGCGCGCGGGACTCGAGGACGGCCAGCGCGTGCTCGAGCTCGGCTGCGGCTGGGGCTCCCTCACCCTCTGGATGGCCGAACGATTCCCCGGCGCCCGGATCACGGCGCTGTCGAACAGCGCGAGCCAGCGACGGTTCATCGAGGCGCGGGCCGCGGAGCGCGCGCTGACCAACCTGTCGGTGGTGACCGCGAACGTCGCCGACTTCGCGCCGGCCGGCCGGTTCGACCGCGTGGTGTCGGTCGAGATGCTCGAACACGTCCGGAACTACGACGAGATGTTCCGCCGCGTCCGCCGGTGGCTCGAGCCGGACGGGCGCCTCTTCTTCCACGTCTTCGCCCATCGCTCCTCGCCGTACCCGTTCGAGACGACCGGCGACGACGACTGGATGGGGAAGCACTTCTTCACCGGCGGGCAGATGCCGTCCCCCGGCCTGTTCGAGCGCTTCGAGGACGACCTCGAGACCGAGGAGCGGTGGACCGTGCCGGGGACCCACTACGCGCGGACGGCCGAGGCGTGGCGGCGACGGCTCGACCGGAACGCCGCGGCCGTCGAGTCGGTCTTCGCCGCGACGTACGGGCCCGGGGAGGCGCGCACGTGGGTGCACCGCTGGCGGGTCTTCTTCCTCGCGTGCGCCGAGCTGTTCCGCTTCGACGACGGCCGCGAGTGGTTCGTCCATCACGCGCGGCTGCGTCCGACCGAGAGGGACGCGCGGAGAGGCTCCCGGTGACCGCGGTCCTGCGTCGGTGGTTCGACACGGCCGCGCCCGCCGCGAAGCGGGGGTGCGTCGACCGCGTCGATTGGGCCCGGGTGGTGCCGTTCCTCGGCATGCACGTCGCCTGCCTCGCCGTCTTCGCGGTCGGGTGGAGCCCGGTCGCGATCCTCGTGGCGGCGGCGCTCTACGTCGTGCGGATGTTCGCGATCACCGCGTTCTACCACCGCTACTTCTCGCACCGCGCGTTCAAGACCTCGCGGGCGGCGCAGCTCGTCTTCGCGGTCCTCGGCGCCTCGGCGGTCCAGCGCGGGCCGCTCTGGTGGGCCGGACATCACCGCCTCCACCACCGACGCTCCGACGGCCCGGACGACGTCCACTCTCCTCGGCAGCGGGGGTTCCTCTGGAGCCACCTCGGCTGGTTCCTCTCCCGGCGGAACTTCGCCACCCCGAACGACGCGGTGCGCGACCTGGCGCGCCACCCGGAGCTCCGCTTCCTCGACCGGTACGACACGCTCGTCCCCGCGCTGCTGGCGCTGGCGACGTTCGGCCTCGGCGCGCTCCTCGAGCGGGTCGCGCCCGGCCTCGGGACCGACGCCTGGCAGATGCTCGTCTGGGGGTTCGTCGTCTCGACCGTGGTCCTGTTCCACGCGACGTTCACCATCAACTCGCTCGCCCACACGATCGGCCGGCGCCGCTACGCGACCCGCGACACGAGCCGGAACAACGCCGCCCTCGCCCTCCTCACGCTCGGCGAGGGGTGGCACAACAACCACCACCACTACCCCCACTCCACCCGGCAGGGGTTCTTCTGGTGGGAGCTCGACCCGACCTGGTGGGGGCTCGTCGCGCTGTCGTGGTTCGGCGTGGTGTGGGACCTGAAGCCGGTGCCGGCGGCCGTCCGGGACGCCGCGGGGAGCGGCTCGTGAAGGTCGCGGTCGTCGGATCGGGCGTCTCGGGGCTCGTCGCCGCCTGGCTCCTCCACGAGGACCACGACGTGACGGTGTTCGAGGCGGACGCGCGGATCGGCGGGCACGTCCACACCGTCGACGTGCCCGAGCAGGCCGCGGACGGGACGGCGCGGACGCACGCCGTCGACACCGGGTTCATCGTCTTCAACGAGCGGACCTACCCGAACTTCCTGAAGCTCCTCCGGCGGCTGGGCGTCGGCTGGCGGAAGAGCGACATGAGCTTCAGCGTGAAGTGCGAGCGGACCGGGCTCGAGTACAACGGCACCTCGCTCGACACCCTCTTCGCGCAGCGACGGAACCTCGTCTCGCCGCGGTTCCTCCGCATGGTCCGGGACATCCTCCGGTTCAACCGGGACGCCACCCGGTTCGCGCGGAACGGCGTCGGCGACGACGTCACCACGCTCGGCGCGTTCGTCGATCGGATGGGGTACTCGGAGTGGTTCGTCGAGAAGTACCTCGTCCCGATGGGGTCGGCGATCTGGTCCGCCGAGCCGGCCGGCGTCCGCGCCTTCCCCTTCCGCACGTTCGCGCGGTTCTTCGACCACCACGGGATGCTGACCGTCGACGACCGCCCCGACTGGCTCGTCGTCGAGGGGGGCTCGCGCGCGTACGTCGAGGCGCTCGTCCGGCCGTTCCGCGACCGCATCCGGACGTCCTCACCGGTGCGGGCGGTCCGCCGGTTCGAGGACCGCGTCGAGGTCGTCACCGACGCCGCCGGCGCCGAGCGGTTCGACCACGTGATCCTCGCCGCGCACGCCGACCAGACGCTCCGGATGCTCGAGGACGCGAGCGCGGAGGAACGGGACGTCCTCGGCGCCTTCCGGTACCAGCCGAACGACACGGTCCTGCACGCCGACGCGTCCATCCTCCCCCGCCGGCGGAAGGCGTGGGCGTCGTGGAACTATCACCTCGAACCGGAGGAGACCCGGCGGACCGTCGTCACGTACTGGATGAACCGGCTGCAGGGGCTCGACGCCGCGCGCGACTACTGCGTCACCCTGAACCGCGACCACGCGATCGCCCCGGACGCCGTCCTCGGCCGGTTCCTGTACGAGCACCCGATCTTCACCCGCGAGGCGGTGGCCCGCCAGCCGTCGCAGGCGCGCCTGAACGGCCGGAACCGGACCTCGTTCGCCGGCGCGTACTGGGGGTACGGGTTCCACGAGGACGGCGTGAAGAGCGCGCTCGCGGCGTGCCGTCCCCTCGGGAAGGAGCTGTAGGGATGGAGAGCGCGGTCTACTTCGGCGAGGTGACGCACCGCCGGCACGCGCCGGTCGAGCACGCGTTCCGCTACCGCCTCGCCCAGCTCTGGCTCGACCTCGACGAGCTCCCCGAAGCGCTGGACGGCCGCCTCCTCTGGTCCGCGCGCCGGCCCGCGCTCGCGTGGTTCCGCCGCGCCGACTTCCTGACCGCCCCGGACGACCCGGAGAAGCCGCTGAAGGAGGCGGTGCTCGACCGGGTCGAGGCGGCGTGCGGGCGGCGCCCGGACGGGCCGGTCCGGATGCTCGCGCACCTCCGCACGCTCGGGCTCTCGTTCAACCCGGTCGTCTTCTACTTCTGCTTCGACGCGGACCGCCGGCGACCGGCGGCGGTCGTGGCGGAGATCACGAACACGCCGTGGCTCGAGCGGCACGCGTACGTCCTCGTCGACCGGCCGGGCGCGCCGCTGATCGGACACCCTCACCGCTTCGCCAAGACGTTCCACGTCTCGCCGTTCTTCGAGATGGACCACGAGTACGAGTGGACGTTCACCGCGCCCGACGACCACCTGACGATCCACATGAAGAACCGGCGCGCCGGCGCCGTCGTGTTCGACGCGACCCTCGCGCTCGATCGCCGCCCCCTCGACGGCCGCTCGCTCGCCCGCGTCCTCTGGCGCCACCCCTGGATGTCCGCGAAGGTCGTCCTCGCGATCTACGGACAGGCGCTCCTCCTCCGCCTGAAGGGGGCGCCGTTCTTCCCGCACCCTTCCTCGCGCGACGCCGCGCTGGAGCAGACCCCATGAAGATCGCCGACCCCGCGCCGTCCGTCCGCCTCCACCGGTTCCTGAGGGACCGCGTCCTCGTCCGCCTCGGCGGCCTCCGGCACGGCCGGGTCACGCTCGTCGACGGCGGGACGCGGGTCGTGCTCGGCGACGAGGGGGCCGACCTCCAGGCCGCGATCCACGTGAACGACCCCCGGTTCTGGTCGGCGGTCGCGTTCGGCGGCACGGTCGGCGCCGGCGCGGCGTACGCCGAGGGACGCTGGGACTGCGACGACCTCCCGTCGCTCGTCCGCGTCCTCGTCCGGAACCGCGAGGTCCTCGACGGGATGGAGGGGGGTCTCGCCCGCGTCTCCGCCCCGCTCCGCGCCGCGTTCCACGCGCTCCGGAGGAACTCCTCCCGCGGCTCGCGCGAGAACATCGAGGCGCACTACGACCTCGGGAACGACTTCTTCCGGCTCTTCCTCGACGAGACGATGACGTACTCCTGCGGCGTCTTCGAGCGGGACGAAGCGACGCTCGCGGAGGCGTCGACGGCGAAGCTCGACCGCCTCTGCCGGAAGCTCGACCTCCGGCCGCACCACCACCTGCTCGAGATCGGGACCGGGTGGGGATCGTTCGCGCTCCACGCCGCGGCGCGTTACGGCTGCCGCGTCACCACCACCACGATCTCGCCGTCGCAGCACCGGCTCGCCGTCGAGCGCGTCCGCGCGGCGGGGCTCGAGGATCGGGTCGAGGTCCTC
Source organism: bacterium (assembly GCA_030428825.1). Taxonomy (GTDB): domain Bacteria; phylum Planctomycetota; class B15-G4; order B15-G4; family JADJEK01; genus JAUIEL01. Next base: position 2,000 of record JAUIEL010000312.1, on the reverse strand, counting down.
CTCGCCGACTACCGCGACCTGACCGGCCGGTACGACCGGATCGTGTCGATCGAGATGGTCGAGGCGGTCGGCCATCGTTTCCTCGACACGTACTTCGGGAGGTGCGCCGACCTGCTCCGGGACGACGGCGCGATGGGCCTGCAGGCGATCACGATCCAGGATCAGTTCCACCGCCGCGCGCTGAAGGAGGTCGACTTCATCCAGCGGTACATCTTCCCGGGGAGCTGCATCCCCTCGAACGAGTCGATCTGCTCCTCGCTGACGCGCGCCACCGACCTGAAGCTGTTCCACCTGGAGGACATCGGGCCGCACTACGCCCGGACGCTCCGGGAGTGGCGGCGCCGGCTCCTCGCGCGGGAGGACGACGTCCGGGCGCTCGGCCTGCCGCGCGAGCTGCCGCGGCTCTGGGAGTTCTACTTCGCCTACTGCGAGGGAGGCTTCGAGGAGCGGGTGCTCGGCACGGCGCAGATGCTCCTCACCAAGCCGCGCTGCCGGATCGCGCCGGTGCTGCCGCCGCTCGTCGCGCCGGAGTTCGCCCGCGACGGATGAGCGGGAACCTCCTCAACTTCGCGCTCTTCCAGGCCGGGTGGTTCGCGTGCGTCCTCGGCGCCGCGGACCCGCGGCCGGCGGCGGCGTGGATCGGACCGGTCGTGGTCGTCGCCCTCCTCGGCCTCCACCTCGCGCGCGTCGACGACCGTCGCGGCGAGGTCCGCCTCCTCCTTCTCGCCGCCGGGTTCGGGTTCGTCGTCGACTCGGTCCTGACCGCCGCCGACGTCCTGCGGTACGACGACCGCCTCGTCGCGTGGCTCGCCCCGCCGTGGATCGTCGCGCTCTGGGCGATGTTCGCGGCGACGTTCCGCCACTCGCTCGCCTGGCTCGGGGAGCGGCCCCGGCTCGCGTTCCTGCTCGGCGCGATCGGCGGCCCGGCGAGCTACGCCGCCGGCGTCCGGCTCGGCGCGCTGCAGTGGCCGGAGAACGTCGTCCGGAGCGTCGTGGTCGCCTCGATCGTCTGGGCGCTCGCGGTCCCGCTCTGCCTCCGCGCGGCGCGCCGTCGCCCCGGTCCGGGGCCGTCGGTTCGGTTCGCGATCGCGCTCCTCGCGACGTCGACGCTCACGCTCGGCTGCGGCTCGCTCCCCAAGGAGAGGTTGGAGACGGAACTCCTCGTCCTCGACCGCGCGCCCCCGCTCGCGGCCGAGCGCCTCGACCGGGTCGCGGTCTCCTTCCGAGGCGCGGCGGCCGAGGCGGTCGTCCTCCGGGTCCCCGCCGCTGCCCCAGCCGACGCGACTCCGGTCGTCTTCGTGCACGGCACGCCGGGGTCGTTCCTCTCCGTCGCGCCCCTCCTCGAGGCCGGGCTCGCCGCGCGACGCGACGTGGTGGCGATCGACGTCCTCGGCCACGGCGTCACGCGCGCCGAGCCGCCCGAGCCGATGACGTTCCAAGCCGGCGCGGACTGGGTCGTCGCGACGCTCGACGCGCTCGCGCTCGGCCCGGTCGCGCTCGTCGGCCACTCGTACGGCGGCGAGTTCGCGTGGCGGGCCGCGCTCGACCGACCCGACCTCGTCGCGCGCCTCGTGCTGATCGACGCGGCGGGGCTGCCGCGGCCACCCGGCGGCTTCCTGCCGGAGGAGGAGAAGATGCGCGACTGGTCGATCGCCACGCACGGCTGGATCCTGAGCTCCCGCGACCGGATCCGCGCCGCGCTCGAGCCGCACGTCGAGACGGTCGACGAGGGGCTCCTCGAGGAGATGTTCCTGGTCTGCGAGAACGCCGCGAACTGGCGCGCGATGGTCGAGCTCTGCCGCGACGAGAACGGCGAGCGCGCCGACGAGCTCTCCCGGCTGCGCGTCCCGACCCTCCTCCTGTGGGGGGAACAGGACCTCGCGTACCCGCCCGAGCGGTTCGCCCGGGGGTTCGAGGAACGGATCGACGACGTCCGACTCCGCGTCCTCGAAGGGACCGGCCACTACCCGAACGAGGAGCGCCCCGACGCGGTCGTCGCC
>JAUIEL010000311.1 GCA_030428825.1 bacterium | reverse complement strand
TTCCCGCGCGGCAGCGATCCAGATCAACTCGACCGGATCCTGGTACACCTGCTCGATTTTCCGTTTGTTCGTCATGACCGAGCGATTACATCTCCATCGAATGGCCTCGATCCGGAATGATCACGGGGCCGATGTTACGCAGTTCCAGTTGTTGCTTGAATTCTTCGGCGCCTTCCATTTCACAGTGGACCAGTGCCACCTGTCGCAACGCACCTTGTTCATGAATGGTGGTCGCCCAGTCCAGCAATTCAGCCTGGTCCGCGTGGCCGCTGAGCCCTTCCAGTCGACAGACCTCGGCCTCGACCTTGTAGCTGGCGAGCGACTTCTCGAGGACGTCGATGTTCGCCTCGATCATCTTCTGCAGCTCCTTCGACGAGACCGGCTTCGGCGGCTCGAGGAGCTGGATCGACGGGAAGACGTACTCGTACTCCTCGCGGCTCGGCGGGGGCTCGTAGATCGTCGCCTCGCGGTCGAAGCCGGCGGCGCGGACCGGGGGCTCCTTCGGCGGCTCGAGCTTGATCGTCGCCTGCCGCTTCTCGAGGAGCTCGCCGGTCGGGTCGACCTCCGAATCGGGGTCCTCCTCGAGCATCGCCGGCTCGTCGTCGGCCCACTCCTCGTCGTCCGCGAGCTCGGTCTCCCCTTCCTCCTCCCCCTCGCCGTCGAGGAGCTCCGCCTCCGCGTCCACCTCGTCGGCGGCGAGCTCGACCTCGGCGTCGTCCGACGACTCGACGCCCTCGTCCTCTGCCTCGTCCTCCTCGGGAAGCTCCGGCTCTCCGGGCAGGCGGAGCGGCGCGTCGTCCCAGACGTCCTCCTCGGCCTCGGCGAGCGCGGGCGCGGCGTGCCGCTCGGCGCGGCTGCGGCGGACCCGGCGCCCCGCCTCCTCCTCTTCGTCCCCTTCCGCGAACTCCTCGTCGAACCCCTCGACCTCTTCGTCGGTGACCGCGATCTCGACCGGCGGTTCCTTGGCGCGGCGCGTCCGCTTCGACGGGCGCGCGACCTCTCCGCCGCCGACCGCGGCGACCGCCTCGCGCGGCTTCGAGCTGCGGAGGAGCGACGTGAAGAGCGGGCCGGTGCTCTTCACCATCTCCGCCGCCCGGCGACGGCGCTCGTCGAGGAACGAACCGATGCCGACCACGGCGTCGTAGAGCGCGAAGTCGGTGGCGAGCTGGAACGTGATCAGCACCAGCATCAGGAGGACGAGCTTCGTCCCCCACGGGCCGAGCGCGAGCGTCGTCTCGAGGAAGCGGGAGATCTGGAGGCCGACCAGGCCGCCCGGGTCGGGGATGCGGTAGGTCGAGCCGGTGCCGAAGTGCGACATCAGGCCGGACGCGCAGTAGAGGAAGACGCCGAACCAGAGGAGCCGGAACGGGCCGACCTCGAGCCCGCGACGCCCGATCAGGGCGAGCGACCAGGTGAACAGGATGAAGACGCCGAGATACGCCCCGTAGCCGAACCAGAACAGGCCGACCCGCGCGACCTCGAACCCGGCCGCGCCGCAGAGGTTCGCCGCCGGTCCCGTCTCGCGCCCCTCGCCCCGGTCGACGAACGACGTGAACGACAGCAGCAGGAACGCGGCGAGCACGAACAGGACGATCCCCGCGATCTCGCGCAGGACCACCCTCTTCTCGGCACCCGGGAGCATCTGTCGGTTCGAGGAGGCCACGTTCCTCCCGCCCTCGCCGTCCAAGACCTGGAACTTCCCTCGCGACGACCACCCCGCCGCGCCCGGACGTCACACCCGCCCGCAGCGCGAATGGTAGCGGCCTCTTCGCCGGACGCACACCAGATCTTGTGTTTTGCCCCCCGCCCCGGCCCTCGGCCACGGCGGGGACGGCTCCCGTGCTCCCGCCCCTATTCGGTCGGGAGGCCGGTCGCCTTCCACTCCCGGAACCCGCCGGACATGCTGATCGGCTCGGTCAGCACGCCGAGGCGCCGGAGGATCCGGGCGGCGGTCATCGAACGGACGCCGCCGAGACAGGAGAGGACGACGGGGCCGTCGCGACGGAGGGCGTCGAGGTGGAACCCGAGCTCGCCGAGCGGGACGTTCGTCGTCCCGGGGATCCGCTCCGCCTCGAACTCCCACGCGTCCCGAACGTCGATCCACGCGCCGCGCGCGCAGAACTCCTCGCGCCGGTCGGCGAGCGCGGCCGGCGACTCCTCCGCCTCCCGCGGGGCCATCCCGCCCCCCTCGCCGCTCCCGCAGCAGGCGACGACCGCGTGCGGCGAGTCGGGCAGGTCGGGCGCCTCCTCGAGGTTCGTGGCCAGCGTCGCGTCGACCTCGGGAGTGTTCCCCGCCCCCCGGACCGCGCCGACCGACTCGGCGTACTTCGGCCCGCTCGCGAACCGGAAGGCGGGGTTCTTCGCCTTCTCCGCCTCGATCGTGGTGAACGGGAGGTCGCGGTAGTCGTGACCGGGGAGGACGACCGTCTCGTCCGGAAGGGCCAGGAAGACGTCGCGCACCGACTCCCAGAGGACCGCGGGGTCGGAGCCGAGGAAGTCGGCCCGCGCGAGACCGCCGACGAGGAGGGTGTCGCCCGCGATCGCCACGCCGCCGCCGATCAGCGCGATCGAGTCGTCGGTGTGGCCGGGCACCTCGGCCACGCGGAGCTCCAGCGACCCGACCGAGACGGTGTCGTCCTTCCGCACCCGCTTCAGGTCGCGGCGACACGCCGTCCGCGCGCCCATGTAGAGGGTCAGCCCGTCGTTCAGGAACGCGACCGAGTCCGAGAGGTGGTCGGCGTGGGTGTGCGTGTCGACGACGGCGACCGGGGTCAGCCCGAACCGCTCGCAGACGTCGCGGATCGTCTCCCGCCGGCCGACCTTCGGATCGACGAGGAGCGCTCGACGGGTCTCCGGACAGCCGACGACGTACGACTGGCAACCGGAGTCCTGGACGATCTTGACGATCGGATGGTTCACGACGACCTCCTTGCTTCGGGCGCTCCGCCGAGCGCCTCCTCGAGCGCGGCGACCCGCCGTTCGAGCGCCTCGATCCGTTCGTTCAGCGCCGCGGCCTCCGACGGCGCGGGCGGCGGCGACGACGATCGGGACGGGGACGCCGGCGCGCGCTCGGGGGCGCCCGCCCGCTCCGCCTCGACGATCGCCTGCAGCTTCCCCTCCGCGTAGCACGCGTGCGTGTACCGGACTCCGCGCGCCACCCCCTCCGGCGTCAGTCGGACCACCCACCGCGGCCGCGACGACGCGAGGCCGCCGAGCAGTTCGTGCAGCGCGTCGCGCGACTCGATCGGCTCCATCCGGCTCGCGCGCTGGCGGAGCTCCCCCTCGCTCTGCGGGCCGCGGAGCAGGAGCTCGCCGACGATCGCGAGCTGCGCCCGCCGGAGCTCGAACATCGTCCCGAGGTTCTGCCGCCAGCGGTCGACCCGACCTCCCTCGCCGGGGTAGAAGTGCGACACGAACTCGCGCGCCTGCAGCCGCTCGAGCACCTCCTCGACCTGGTCCTCCTCGTAGTGCGTGACCGGGTCGCGGTTGCTCTTCTGGTTGCAGGCGGTGACGATCGCGCTGAGGCTCATCGGGTACTGCTGGGGGGTCGTCAGCCCCTTCTCGATCAGGACGCCGATCACGCGGCGCTCCTCGGCGTCGAGGACCAGGCGTTCGGGCGTCGGTTCGTCCGGAGCGGCGCCGGGGCTCGTCTCGTCGTGCATCGCGGGAACTCCTCTTCCGACGATGGTATCGCCAAGCCCGGAATGCGCTATCGTCCGCCGGATGTTCGGTCGCCCCCAGATCCCCGAAGAGCACCGCCTCCCCGAGCTCCCGATCGGAGAGGTCCCGCGGCGGACGGCCGCCTACCTGCTCGACGTCTTCCTCTGCGCCCTCGTCCTGATGTCGGTGCAGGGGGCGGTCTTCGTCCTCGTGTTCGGCGGCGAGCGCGCGCCGTGGCTCGACACCGGCCCGCGGATCTGGGCGTTCGAGTGGGCGACCATCTCGCTGCCGGTCTGGCTCTACTTCACCTTCTCCGAGAGCGGCCGGCGCGGCGCGACGATCGGCAAGCGGCTCCTCCGCCTCCGGGTGTCGACCGCCGTCGGCGCGCCGATCTCGCGCGGTCGCGCGTTCGTCCGGACGGTCCTGAAGCTCCTCCCCTGGGAGCTGACCCACGTCGCGATCCTCCTGCCGACGCCGCTCTACGACGCCGGCCCCGGCGAGACGACCCGCCCCCTCCTGATCGTCAGCACCGTGATGTTCGGGGCCTGGTTCGGCGCCGTCCTCCTGATGCCGAAGGCGCAGGGGGTCCACGACCTCCTCGCCGGGACGCTCGTGCTCGACGCGCGCGAACCGGCCCGGGACGGGGTCGAGGCGACGGACGAAGACGTCTGACGCCATCCCCCGCCGACCCGCCCGCCGACGAAATCTCCCGGAATCCTCGTGCCCCGCGCCCCCGGGACGCGAAGGGACGGCTGTCCCGGCGATCCGGCCGGGAACGACTCGGACCCGGAGACCCTCCATGTCGCGCCGCCCCCTCGCCCGCCGTCCCTCCATCGTCCTCGCTTCCACCCTCTCTCTCGCCGCGGCGGCCTCGACGCTCCGCGCCGGAGAGGAGACCTCACTTCCGGAGCCGATCTCCTGGTGGAAGGGGGACGGCTCCGCCCTCGACGCGCAGGGGGCCCTCCCGGGCACCGAGGTCGACGGCGTCGCCTACGACGTCGGCGTCGCCGGTCAGGCGTTCCGGTTCGACGGGATCGACGACCACGTGGCGATCGAGGGAGGGACCGTCCCGTCGGGCGACTTCACGATCGCCGCGTGGGTGAACTTCGACGCCCTCTCCAAACCCGAGGGGAGCCCGTCGATCTGCTACTCGAACTGCGACATGAACATCGCCGGCGACATGCAGTCGTCCCCGCTGAACGGGCTCGGCTGGAGACTCCTCAAACAGTCGGACGACCGGATCTGGTTCTGCATCGGCGCGTGCCAGGCGACGCTCACCAGCCAGGCGAAGGTCACGCCCGGCACGTGGATCCACGTCGCGGCGGCGATCGAGGATCGGAACGAGACGAACGCCACGGCCACCCTCTACATCGACGGGCTGCTCCAGGGCGCGGTCAGCGTCGCCGGCGCGAGCAGCGTCAACCCGTCCCCCGAGCTGCTGATCGGCCGCTACCCCGAGCCGGCGATGATGTACGGCCGGATCGACGACGTCCGCGTGTACGACTTCGCCCTGATCCCCGACGAGGTCGCCGCGCTCCACGCCGCGACCGCCGCGAACGCCTCGCTCCTCCCCGGGACCACGCTCGAAGGGACGATCGACGAGGGCGACTCCGACGCGATCGAAGTGAACGGCCTGAAGGGGATGAAGCTCCGCCTCGGCGCCGCCGTCCTCTCGGGCGACCTGAAGCCGCGGGTCCGCCTCGTCGACGGGGAGGGGAAGACGGTGAAGACGGTTTCGTTCAAGAAGAAGGCGAAGCCGCAGTGGAAGACGCTCTCGATCGGGAAGACCGGCGCGTACACCCTCCTCGTCGACGGGAAGAACGGAACGGCCGGCGCGTTCCGGATCGAGACGGCGGCGAAGTACCCGGGCGCCGCGTCGTCCCTCTCGAAGACGCTCTCCGGCAAGGGGCCGTCGCTCGACCTCCTCGCGCTGCCCGGCGCGACGTGCGACGTCGTCGTCGCGCCGAAGAAGAAGTTCGACGCCGTCCCCGAGCTCGCCCTCGAGTCCCCGGCCGGCGCCGCGCTCGACCTCTCGGCGTACCTCTCTGCGTCCGCCGAGGGGGAGGCGACGCTCTCCGCTCTGCCGCTCGAGGAGCTCGGGGCGTACGGGCTCGCGATCACCAACGCGCCGTCGAAGAAGAGCAAGGCGAAGGTGACGCTCACGGTGACGCAGCCGATCGGAGCCGGGACCCGCACGATCGAGTGACCTCGGGCCGCCGAACCGCGCTCGTCGGTTCGCGGGACGGGAGCGCGCCCCGGAGACGGGAGCGGGGCGAGGCCGGCGACCGGCCCCGCCCCGCGGCGTCCCTCCCCGACGTGTCGATCAGAGGTTCGAGGTCCCGATGGCGTTCTGGCCGAAGCTGTTCTGGCCGAACGTCGCGTCGAAGAGGTCGTGGTGCTTGCTCTTCTTCAGGACGTTCTGGTCGAGCGAGTTGCCCGCGGTCTCGAGGCGGACGCCGTTCAGCATCGCCTTCTTGACCTTGTTCGCGAAGAGGAAGCAGCCGCCGCCGCCTTCCGTGGTGAGGACGCCGTGGCCGAGCGGCTTCTTGATCGAGTTCCCCTGGATCGTCGAGTTGACCACGCCGGAGAGGACGATCGCCGCGCCGGCCGACTTCTTGAACTTGTTCCCCTCGACGAGGCAGCCGCTCGTGTCGACGAGGCCGAGGTTCGAGTTCTTGAAGGAGTTGGCGCGGACCGTCGTGAAGGGCGACTGCTCGACCACCATCGAACCGGCGTTCTTCAGCGGGCAGTCCTCGATCAGGTTCGACGACCCGAAGACGACGTGGGCGGCGACCTCGGTCCCGGTGAACGCGGCGGCGATCCGGCTCTGCTGGCAGTTCGAGTAGCCGACGCCGAGGCCGAGGGAGAGGAAGTCGGAGTCGCGGACGTTCACCTTCTGGCTGTCGAACGCGCCGACGCCGGCGACGCCGTTCTGGAAGGTGCTGAACCGGACGTCGACGTCGTTCGAGGTGGTGACGAGGAGCTGGTAGTCGTTCTGCTCGAAGTAGGTGATCTCCTTCACCGAGACCTTCGTCGAGGAGTCGACCCAGATCATCCGGACGAAGACGCCGTCGTCCCCCTTGATCGCCAGGTCGAACTTCCCCTGGACCATCACGCCCTCGTCGTACACGCCGTCGGCGATCCTGACCTTGTCGCCGGGGAGCGCCGCGTCGACGGCCGCTTGGATCGTCGCGAACTGATCGGGGACGAGGAGATCGGCGGCGGCGGCGGAGGCGTTCAGGAGGGCGACGGTCGAGAGGGCGAGGAAGGCGTTCGGGCGGGTCATCGTTCGGTCTCCGGTCGGGGTTTCGGCGCCGGGCTCGTTCCCGGCACACCCCTCCCGACGGAACCCGGCCGGCGCGTCCGCCACCGCGAGGCCGATTTCTCTCGCACCCCGCCCAGCGAAGGCCACAAGTCATTCTTGATTCATGACTTACGCCACCAAGAAAGCTCGGGCTCTGCACCGGGACCCGCCGGGCCGCCTCGACCCACGCCGGGTGATCCGGCCCCGGAGCGCGGACGACGATCCGGCGCCTGCGCGCGGAACCGTCACTCCCCGGCGCGCGGGCCCGGGTCGACGAGGCGGAGGGTCCAGTCGCCGAGGAGGGACCAGAAGTAGGTCCGCTTCCGGCCGATGTCGCCGCCGACGCGGTCCCAGGTCGGCGCGGCCGCCTCGATCTCGAAGGTGTTCCGCCACGCGTCGCCGACCGTCCCGCCGTCGCGGAGCGTCTCGCAGAACCCCGGCGGCTCGTCGTAGAACACCTTCGCGCGGCCGATCAGGGCGAGGCCGTCGGCGAGGAAGAGGGTCGCGGCGGCGCCGTTCGCGCGACCGTACGCCGGGTCGTGCCACGGGAGGCGCTCCGCCTTCGCCGGGGAGATCGCCTCGCACCCGGTGTGGAGGTAGATCGACGCGCCGCCCCCGGTCACCCCCTCGTCGTGGAAGCGCCGGAGCACCTCCGCGTCGAGCTTCCCCTTCTCGAGCATGCTCCCCCACCGGTCGCTGTGCGCGCGGATCGTCCGGAGCACGGCCGGGCGGGCGAACCAGGCCCGCGCGTCGGCGAGCGTCGGCCTCCCCCGGACGTCGAGCGCGGCCGGGTCCGCGTCGCGCCACGCGTCCGACGCGCGGCGCACGACGCGGTAGCCCGAGCGG
>JAUIEL010000310.1 GCA_030428825.1 bacterium | reverse complement strand
CCGACTTCGGGTCGAGTCCGCCGCCGAGCTCGCACGCCACCTCGATCGCGCGCTCGAGCCCGCCGAGCTCGTCGACGAGGTTCAGGTCCGCCGCCTGGCGTCCGGTCCAGACGCGGCCGCGAGCGAGCGTCTCGAGGACCTGCGGGTTCATCTTCCGCCCCTCGGAGACCTTCCGGATGAACTCGTCGTACACCTGGAGCATCGAGTCGTGGATCAGGTCCTTCAGGAACGGCGACGGCCCGTCGCGCATCATCGCGAGGTCGTCGACGTGCGGGCCGGCCCCGACCACCTCGACGTTCACGCCGAACCGCTTCAGGGTCCGCGACACGTCCGGCAGCATCCCGACCACGCCGATCGATCCGGTGATCGTCGACGGCTGCGCGATGATCCGGTCGCACCCCATCGAGATCCAGTAGCCGCCGCTCGCGGCGACCCCGCCCATCGACGAGATGATCGGCTTCTTCGCCTTCACCCGCTGCGTCGCCCGCCAGATCATGTCGGACGCGAGGGCCGATCCGCCCGGCGAGTTGACGCGGAGGATCACGGCGCGGACCCAGTCGTCCTCGAGCGCCTTCTCCAGCGCCTTCACGATCGTCTCGCTCCCCATGGAGGAGACGCTCCCGTCGAACCCCATCTGGCTCTTCCCGCTCATGATCGGGCCGGTCGCGTAGACGATCGCGATCCGCGGCTCGTCGGGGAGCTTCGGCCGCTGCGGCTTCAGCAGCTTCGGCAGGAGCTGGAACATGGCGAACGGCGACTCGAGCATCTTCTCGAGGTCCTCCGTCCCCTTGTCGCCGTACTTCTTGTCGACCTCGACCTCGCCGCCGAACAGCTCGTCGACGCGGGCGTCGAACTCGTCCTCGTACAGGACGGCGTCGATCAGCCCCATCTCCTTCGCCTCGTCCGGACGGACCATCAGCGCCTCGTACGCCGCCTTCACCTTCTCGAGCGGCAGCCCGCGGTTCTCGGCGATCGTCCCCTGCATCTGGCCGAGGAACTCGTTCATGAGGATCCGCAGCACCTTCCGCTGCTCGTCGCTCATCCGGTCCTTCGCGAAGTCCTCGTACGCGGTCTTGAAGTTCCCGATGTGGATGACGTGGAACTTCAGGTCGAGGAGCGCGAACAGGTTCTTCAGGTACATCAGCTCGGACGTGATCCCGTCGAGCGACATCCCGCCGGACGGCGGCATCGCGAGCAGGTCCGCCAGCGACGCGAACATCAGCGAGCGCTGATCCATCGTCTCCGAGAAGCAGACGACCTTCTTGCCGGCCGACTTCACGGCGCGCAGCTCGTTCATCAGGTCGATCGACCGCGCGAAGTCCGGCGCGCCCGAGACCTTCAGGACGACCCCATCGATCGCGTCGTCGGCGGCGATCTTCCGGAGGTGGAGCAGCTTCGCGCGGAAGTTCTTCGGCTGCGGGCCGAGCGGGTTGATCGGCGTCGGGTCCTCGTGGGCGCCGCCGTTGATCTTGACCTGGACCAGCTTCGGCTTGGTCTGACGCTCGACGTCGTCCGCGGTGTCCTTGGCCCACGCCCCGAGCGGCAGGAGCGCCGCGACGACGAGGGCGGAGGAGAGCGGTCGAAGGGATCGGAACATGCGTGCGAACCTCCACGGAGAAGATGATGGGCGAGGGGGGCTACCGCTCGCGGCGGGATCGGAAGCACGGAGCGTGCCGACTCCGCACGACGCCGCCGACCCCCATGAAACCGCAAACGCGGCGGTTCCGCGAGCCTCCGTCCTCCGCCGGCCGCCCGCGGGCTGTGCTCGATCGGCACACCGGGGCCGCCCACGCCGCGCGGTCAGACGTCCGCCCCGGCCTCCCGATAGACCGCGAGGGTCTCGTCGATCATCCGGTCGAGCCCGAACACCTCCTCCACCCGGGCGCGCCCCGCCCGCCCGAACGACGCCCCGCGCGCCGGGTCGTCCACGAGCGCCCCCCACGCCGCGGCGAGCGCCGCGTCGTCGCCGACGTCGATCAGGTCCCCGGTCTCCCCTTCGAGCACGACCTCGGGGATCGCGCTCGACCGCGTCGCCAGCACCGGCCGCGACGCCGCCATCGCCTCGAGGTAGACGAGCCCCAGCCCCTCGTAGAGCGACGGGAGGACGAAGACGTCGCAAGCCGCGAGGAGGTCCGGCACGTCGTCCCGGATGCCGAGGAAGGTGACGGCGTCGGTCAGGCCGAGCTCGCGGACGTCCGCCTCGGCGCGCGCGCGGTGGTCGTAGAACGGATCGCCGCCGGCGAGGAGGAGGCGCACGTCCCGCCCCTCGTCGACCAGCCGCCGCACCGCCCGGAAGAGCGTGGCGTGGTCCTTCTGGGGGTGGAAGCGCGCGACGCAGAGCCCGACGTGCGTGCCGTCCGACAGTCCGAGCGTCCGCCGCGTCGCCGACCGGTCCCCCCCCTCGAACGGGGTCGGGTCGATGCCGTAGTAGATCCGCCGCACCCGATCCGCCGGAGCGCGTCCGGTCTCGACGACGTACCGCTCGACGTGATCGGAGAGCGCGACGATCCGGTCGGCGCGCCGCGCGAGGACGCCGTGGACGAGCGCGACCGGCCGCCGGCGCAGGACCTGCTCCTCGTTGTGCTTCGACTGGACATGCACCTTCGGCCGCGCCACGGCGCACGCCAGCGCGCCGAGCGCGTCCGCCTTCAGGAGGTGGGTGTGGACGACGTCGTACCGGCCGCGTCGTACGTGCCGGGCGAGCGCGAGGATCGTCGACGGCGCCGACGACGCCCGCTCGAACGGGATCTTCGCCACCGTCGCCCCGGCCGCCTCGAAGTCCGGCGCGAGTCGCCCGTCCCCCTTCAGGTAGACGACGTCGACGTCGAGGCCGCGCGCCCGGTACCCGCGCGTCAACCAGAGCAGGTGCTTCTCCGCCCCGCCGACGTCGAGGGTCGTGATCACGAACAGCACGCGCGCGCTCATCGCGGCCCCTCCTCGATCAGCTCGCGGTAGAGCCGCTCGTACCGATCGAGCATCGCGTCGACCGAGTACGACGCGGCGGCGCGGCGGCGCCCCTCCTCCCCGAGACGCGCCCGCGCCGCGTCGTCCCGCAGGAGCGCGCCCGCCGCGGCGGCGAGCGCGGCGGGTTCGGACGGCGGGACGAGCCGTCCCGTGACGCCGTCCTCGACGAGGTCGCGCGACCCGTTCACGTCGGTGGCGACGACGGCCTTCCCGGCCGCCATCGCCTCGATCACGACGTACGGCAGCCCCTCCCAGAGCGACGGCAGGACGAACAGGTCGAGCGCGGCGACGACCTCCGGGACGTCCGTCCGGTAGCCGAGCAGCCGCACCGTCCCCGCCAGCCCGAGGGCGGCGATCCGCTCCTCCAGGGCGCCTCGGAGCTCGCCGTCGCCGGCGATCACGAACACCGCGTCCTCGCCCGCCTCGCGGAGACGCGCCGCCGCGTCGATCAGGTCGGCGTGCCCCTTCGCCGCGTTCAGCAGCCCGACGGTCCCGACCAGGCGGGTCCCCGGACCGATCCCGAGCTCGGCCCGGACCCGCGCCCCGTCGGCGGTCGCGAACGGCCCCGGGTCGATCCCGTTCGGGATCACGACCGTCCGCTCCTCGGGCACGATCGCGTACGCCGCCGCGTCCCGCTGCTCGGAACGCGAGACGTGCACGAGCCGGTCGGTCCGCTGGCCGAGGAGCCGCTCGACCCCCAGGAAGAACTTCACGCGCCGGGGCGAGAAGTGGTCGGCGAACTGGAACGCGAACGTGTGCGGCGTGTGGACGATGCGGGCGCCGACCCGGGCGAGGCGCGCTCCGACCCGGCCGAGCGCCCCCGCCTTGCTGGAGTGCGTGTGGATCACGCGGAACCGCTCGCGCGCGAACAGCCGCGCGAGCCTCCATTGATGCCGGGCGTCGAGGTGCGGACGGATCTCGCGGACCATCGGGAGCTCGATCACGTCGACGCCCTCCGCGGCGAGCGCGGCGAGGTCGTCCCGGAACGTCGGGTCGCGGACCGCGGACGCGACGAGCGTCACGTCGAAGCCGCGCCGCGCGAGGCCGCCCGAGAGATCGCGGACGTGACGCCGCGTCCCTCCGATCGTGCACTCCATGATCTGACAGATGCGGGTCATGCGAGCCGTTCGAGGAGCCGCCCGCGAAGGGCGTCGCGCGTCGCGGGGCGAGCCCCGCGCGACTTCTTCGACGGGCTGGTAAGCTCCCGAGCGTACCCCCGCGTCCGGGTCGAATCGAACCGGCCGCGGGAATCCTTTTCCCGCCGGTCCGGCCGTCCCCGGAGGTCGCCGCGAACGTGGATCCGATGCGCGACGACGGCCGTCTCCCGAAGATGCTCCTCCTCCTCGCCTTCGTCTCGGGCGCGGTGGCGCTCGTCTACGAGGTCGTCTTCTTCCGCTCCCTCGGGCTGCTGTTCGGCGTGGCGGTCTACGCGGTCACGGCGGTCGTCTGCGCGTTCCTCGGCGGGCTCGGGCTCGGGGCGGCGGTCGGCGGGCGGCTCCTCGCGCGGCGGTCACCGCTGGTCACGTACGCGGTGCTCGAGGTCGGGGTCGCGCTGTTCGGATACCTGGCGCCGTTCCTGTTCCGGCGCCTGACCGACGCGGTCGTCCCGCCCCCGGGCGAGCGGCTGTCGTTCGTGACGTTCGGCCTGTCGTTCCTCGTCCTCCTCGTGCCGACCACGCTGATGGGCGCGACGTTCCCGGTCCTCGGACGGGCGGTCGCGGCCGGCGGGCGGGACACGGCGCGACGGGTCGGCTGGCTGTACGGCGTCAACACGTTCGGCGCGGTCGCCGGCGCGCTCCTCGCGGCGTGGGTCTTCCTGCCGCGGCTCGGGCTGCTCGGGACGACCCACCTCGCCGCCGGCGCGAACGTCACGCTCGCCGTGCTCGCGCTCGTCCTGTGGGTCCGCGCCCCGGCCGCCGCCGCCGCGTCCCCCGCCCCGGCCGTCGAGGACCGCCGCCGTCCGCGGTCGTCCGAGGAGGAATCGGGGGACCGCGCGCCGCTCCCCCCGGGCATCCTGATCGGCGTCGCCGGCGCGGGGTTCGTGGCCCTCGGCGTGCAGGTGCTCGGGACGCGGCTCCTGATCTCCCTCCTCGGCGGGACGGTCCACTCGTTCGCCGCCGTCCTCGCGACGTTCCTGCTCGGCATCGCGATCGGCGGCGCGACGTTCGGCGGCTGGCTCGCCCGCCGTCCGTCCCCCGCGGCGGCGCTCGCGCGCGCGGTCATGCTCCTCGGCGCGGGGGTCGGGGTCGGGATGATCCTGCTCCGCCTGCGGCTGACCGAGGACCCCTTCGCCGGCCCGCTGAACATGGAGACGCCCGGCTGGGCGCGGACGCAGTTCGGCTACTTCCGCCTGGCCGTCGAGCTCTCCGCGGCGGCGCTCCTCCCCGCGTGCGTCGTGTCGGGCGCGATCCTCCCCGCCGCGGCGCGGACGCTCCGCGGCCTCGGCGTGGCGCGCGGGCTCGGGACGCTGTACGGCCTGAACACCGTCGGCTCCGTCGCCGGCACCCTCCTCGCCGGCCTCGTGATGCTGCCGCTCCTCGGGCTGCGGGGCGGGATGATCGCGCTCGGGGGGCTCGCCCTCGCGTTCGCCGTCTTCCCGTTCGTGACCGCGCGCCGGGCCGGCGAGCGGGCCGGCGCCGTCAAGACGGCCCTCGCGCTCGCCGCCACGGTCGCCGCGCTCGCGTTCGGCCTCCGGACCGCGACGCCGGAGGAGGGCGACGACTTCGAGCGGATCTTCCACACCGAGTCCGCGAACGCGTCGGTCACCGTCGGCGTGGTGCTCGAGGCCGGCGAGAGCGAGCCGGTCCGCTGCCTCTTCGTGAACGGCAAGTCGGTCGCGACGTCGGTCTTCATCGACCGGCGCCTGCAGCTCCTGCTCGGGTTCCTGCCGACGTTCCTCCACGACGACCCGCGCCGGATCGTGTCGGTCGCGCTCGGGACCGGGATGTCGTCGGGAGCGCTCGCGATGTCCGGGGCCGAGGTCGACGTCGTCGAGCTCTCGCGGGGCGTGATCGAGGCGTGCCCGCGGTTCGACCGTTGGACCGGCGCGGTCCTCGAGCGGGAGAACGTCGACGTGATCCACGACGACGGACGGGCGTTCCTGCGCCGCACCGACCGGACGTACGACATCCTGTCGACCGACCCGATCCACCCGTGGGTCGCCGGCTCGGCCTACCTCTTCACCGTCGAGTACTACCGCCTCGCCCGTTCCCGGCTCCGCGAAGGAGGAATCGTGTCGCAGTGGATCCCGCTGTACCAGCTCTCGACCGAGGACATCGCGGGGATCACGCGGTCGTTCACGGAGGTCTTCCCGCACGTGTCGGCGTGGGTGACCGGCTACGACATGATCCTGCTCGGGTCGGACCGCGAGCTCCGCCTCGACCCGGGGCGGGTCCGGGAGCGGATGGCGGCCCCCGAGGTGCGGGCGCTGCTGGCGGAGATCGGTGTCGCCGAGCCGGCCGACGTGCTCGGGACCTGGTTCGCCGGGAATCGGACGCTCGAGGCGCTCGCGGACGAGGCGCGCGGACCGATCACCGACGACCGGCCGTGGATCGAGTTCACCGCGCCGCGGAGCGTCTTCGGCGGGTTCGCGAACGACGTCATCCGGCGGCTGGCGACCGCCACCGAGCCGCCGCCGATCGAGGAGGGGACGTGGGCCGTCGATCGAGAGGCGATCCTCGCCGCGCGCGAGCGCCTGCGGAGCGCGGCGCTCGCGTTCGTCGAGACCGTCGAGCGGACCGGGCGGTACGGACAGGCGCGGCACGACTACACCGAGGTGCTCCGCGTCCCCGCGCCGACGGCCGCGGCGAAGGAGGACTCGTGAGCGCCCCGCGGCTGTTCGTCACCGGCGCGTCGGGGTTCGTCGGCCGCCACGTCGTCGACGCGCTGCTCGCGCGCGGCGCGGAGGTCGTGGCGCTGACCCGCGACGCCGCGCGGATCGATCCGCGCGAAGGCGTGACCGTCCGCGCCGTCGACCTGCTCGACCTCGACGCGATCCTCCCCGCGGTGGAGGACTGCGCGGGCGGCGTGCATGTCGCCGGCGCGGGGCCGGGGTCGAGCGACCGCGAGCTGTTCGAAGGGAACGTCCTCACCGCCCGCCACGTCGCCGCGACCTGCCGGAGGAAGCCCGCGCTCGGTCGCCTCGTCGCGATCTCGAGCGCCGCCGTCCTCGAGCCGGGCGACACCGAGTACCGACGCTCGAAGATCGGGATGGAGGCGGGGATTCGCGCGGTCGAGATCGACTGGACCATGCTCCGCCCGACGCTCGTCCTCGGACGCCCGGACGAGAGCGCCGAGATGCGCGGACTGGTCGAACGCGTCGCGGGCGGCCGGATCGTCCTCCCGAACGGAGGCCGCGCCCGCGTCCAGCCGGTCTTCGTCGACGACGTCGCCGCCGCGGCCGCGGTCGCCGCGATCGAGGGGAGAGGGGTGAAGGAGGCGCTCACCCTCGCCGGTCCCGAGGAGGGGATCGAGTGGCGCGCGCTGCTGGAGGGCGTGCGGGACCGGACCGCCGGGAGCGCGAGGTTCGCCTCGGTGCCGGCCGTCGCGCTCCGGGCCGCCGGGCTGGTCGCCGGCCTCGCCGGAAAGGGCGGGCGCTTCTCCGCCGCCGCCGCGTTCCACTCCGCCGATCACCGGACGTCGATCGCCCCCGCGCGAGAAGCGCTCGGGTTCGATCCCCGCCCGATCGAAGAGGCGCTGGACCTGTCGTTCGGGTCGGGTGCGAACTGAGAGCGCACGATTCGACGTCAGGGCTTCCGACCCCTCGATCGGGGCCCCCTCCCCGCCCGATCGAAGAGGCGCTGGACCGGTGTCCGGTGCCCGTTCCCCGGTTCTCCGGTCACCCGGC
>JAUIEL010000309.1 GCA_030428825.1 bacterium | reverse complement strand
CGCCCTTCCCTCTCGAGGGTTTCCGTTCAGCGAAGGGTGATCCGCTTCACTTCTTCTCGACGAGGATGTCGTCGCCGGCGCCCCGGTCGTTCGCGCCGTTCGGCCCGTTCGACCAGAGGGCGTACCCGGCGCCGCGCGGCTCGTAGTGGTAGCCGTTCCCCCACGGATCGACCGGGAGGGCGTCGCGGCCGAGGCACCCCTGCGGGTAGGCGTCGGACGGCTCGAGGAGCTGATCGAGGCTCGACGGCAGGCCGCCGTTCTGGAGCTTGTAGATCGTCACCCCGGCCTTCAGGTTGCTGAGGTCGTAGCGGACCTGGTCGTTCGGGCTCTCCTCGACGCGCGCCACCATCGGCGGCGGCGCCTCGGCGGAGTGGACCGCCTCCATCTTGGCGACCCCGAAGAGCGCCCCGCCGCACGCCGCGCCGGCGACCAGGAGGCCGAGCGCCTCGCCGCCGATCGGGCTGTACGACTGCGTGAACGCGCCCTGCTCGTCCATGACCGTGTAGCTGAGCGACCCGTAGAGGTGCTGCGTGATCTTCTCCTGCGTCGGGAGGAGCGCCATCTCGAACGGGAGCTCGAAGTCGGCGGCCATCGTCACCATCGGCAGGGCCATGACCAGCGAGCTGTAGCCGTCCTCGACCGACTTCTTGACGTCGGTGTAGCTGAGCGCGGCCAGGTGCTTGTCGGTCGGGACCTTGGCGTAGAAGCGCTGGAAGTCCTCGTTGGCGTGGATGCTCTCCCCCGGCTGCAGGGAGTTCCGGATGTGCCGCTTCAGGTCGCCGGCGTTGAGCGACAGCGTCAGGTAGTCGCCGACGATCGCGAACGCCGGGTTGACCGGCATCCCCATCTCCGCGCCGACGTTGATCTGGACGATGTCGTGCTCCTTGTACGAGGAGACCTTCGTCGTGAACTCGCCGCCGCTCATCTGGCTGCCGAAGTCGAGGAGCTTCCGGAGCCCGTCGATCACCTTCGCGGCGTCCTTCGTCTCGAGCATCAGCAGGAACGACGGCATCATCGGGTTGCTCGACCGCGGGGTCACGAAGGCGAACTGCGGGCCGATGTTGGCGAAGATGTCGTTCCGCAGGTCGAGCGGCGTCTCCTGCCCGCCGATCTGCATCCCGAACCCCTGGATCATCCCGTTCACCTCGGCGTGCGCGTTCGGGTCGACGGTCTTCACGATGTCCATCATGAAGTCGTAGATGCCCGCCACATCGAGCTGCATGATCGACACGCCGGTCGCGTTCTTCGGCACGACGTCGAGGAGCGACAGGTCGATCGGCTCCTTCGGCGAGAGCGCGAGGAGCCCCTTCGGCTCGCCGTCCATCCCGAGGTAGGCGCGCGAGACCGCCACGCCGCTCGCGGAGTGGCTCGCCGACGCGATCCCCTTGATGCCGAGCAGGCCGGTCTTCTCGACGATCTTGTCGACGAGGGGGAGGTGCTCGGTCTCGCCCTCCATCGCCATCGCGAGCTTGATCCCCTCGGCGAGGGTCCGGACACCCATGCCCGCGTTCATCCACAGGCGGATCGCGCCCGCGTCATCGATCGCGATGTGCTTCTGAGAGTCCCGGTACGCCGCCGCGCCCGCGAGCGCGCCGTCCACCACCTTCCCCGACGCGCGGTCGAGCACGCCCTGGAGCGAACGGTGGCTGAGGGAGAAGAGCTGGAGGTTCCCCGAGCGCGCCATCAGGACCGGCGGGCCCTCGCCCGGCGTGCCGGTCAACTGCTCGTACTCGTACCCCTCCGCTCCGGCCGGCTGGAACCCGAGCTGCATGCCCGCGTTCCCGGCCGCCCGCGCGAGGACGTCCTTCAGGAGCGCCTGCCAGTCGGGCGCCCCGTCCTTCCCCTCGACGCCGATCACGAGGCCGATGTCCGGGAACATCTGACCCGCCTGCGGGTCCGGCATCGCGAAGTGGGTCAGGGCCAGGAAGATCCGGCCGTACGAGCCGCTGGTCAGCTCCTCCATCGAGAGCTCGAAGTTCTCGAACCCTTCCTGGGTGCGGATCTGCGACTGCAGCTTCCCGATCGCCTCGGTCAGCATCGACTTCGGCTTCTCGAGGAACGCCTGGACGTCCGCCTCGGCCATGATCTTGCCGAGCGGCATCTCCTCGACGCCCTTCGAGTACGAGGCGTGGTCGTCGACCGAGACCACGAACAGCGTGTCCGCAGGAAGGAGACGGTCGACGTGGGACTGCTGCGCGACGGCGACCGGCGCGAGGAGGCCGGCACCGCTCAGCAGGGCGGCGGCGAGCGCCGGCAGGCTCCGACGGGGAGCACGAATCATGGGTGAACCTCCGGGTTCTCGAGAGGGACCGTCCCGGGTTCGGATCGGCCGCGTCGCGCGGCCGGGAACCCGAGGGACTCGGGAGACCCGGATGAGCATGCAAGGCCGGTGCCAAACGGCCCGGCCCCGCCGCGATGCTCACGGCGAGCCTCCCAAACAACTGTTGAATCAAGGGTTGTGCCGAACGCCGAGCGGAACGACGCGGCCCCGACCCGCGGAGGCGCCTGCGCCGATCCGGCACAAGCGCCTCCGGGGCGGCGCGGAGCCCCCCCCGCCCGTCTCGCGGTCGGAATCGAGGCGCGGCGCTTCCTCGACGACCCGCTACATCTCGGCGTGGTCGCGGAACGAGTCCTCCGCCTTGGTGAGCGCCTTCTCGAAGCCGCGGAACGCCTTGGAGACCTTCTTCCCCTCGGCGACCGCCGCCATCGCGCTCTCGAACTCCTTCGCGACCTCCTCGGGCGCCTCGCCGCTCTTCAGCCAGGCGATGAGGATCCCGCCGCCGAGGATGTACTGCTCGTTCGGCTGGTAGCTCCGGAAGTGGTTCTTCAGCTTGAGGATCCCGCCGAGCGAGAGGAGCCGGTCGCGGCTCCACGAGTAGAGCTTCGGGGTGTTGAACCGGGAGAGGTACGCCGAGACCCCGTCGACGAACCAACGCGGGGCCGGGTCGGCCGCCTCGGGGCCGATCAGCCGGCGCACGAACTGCTCGGCGACCGCGTGCCGCACGTAGAGTTCGGTCAGCGAGTCGGCCTGGTTGTACTGCGTGACGGTGACGAGGTCGAACCCCTGGTCGTTCTCCGGGAGCCAGGGGGTCCCGAACTCGTAGAAGTTCGACGACTGCTCGTCCGCGTTGAAGGCGTTCCCGAGGGAGTTGAAGTCCTCGAGCGTCGCGACGACGAAGACGTGCAGCTTCTTCCCGCCCTCCGGCTCGCGGCCGAACAGCTGGGCCGCGTCGCGGTACGCCGCCTCGGCGCCGACCAGCATCTTGTCGCCGAAGTCGATCCCCTTGTTCGTGTAGAGGTAGACGTTCTCGCCGTCGGCCCGGTACGGGTTGTTCAGGTCGGCGTAGAACGCCTCGGCCTCCGCCTTCGCGACCCACTTCCCGTTCACCTCGAAGAGGCCCTGCGCGCGCTTCTCCGCCCGCTCGCGCGCCTGCTCGCGGTCCTTGGCGGCGCGCTCGTACTCGCGCTTGTTCACCCACTTCCCGTCGACCAGGACGAGCCCCTTCGCCTCGTTCTCGAGCCGCTCCTTCTCCTCCTTGGTGACCCACTCGCCCTTGAACCGGACGAGCCCCTTCGCCTCCATCTCCTTCCGCTCCGCCTCGACGACCAGCCGCTCCTTCTCCGACTCGGTCACCCACCGGTCCTCGAACTTGACGTAGCCGAGGAGCTTCCGAGCGTTCTCGTGGTCCGGGTCGGCCTTCACGACCTCCCGGAGCGCGCGCTTCGCGTCCGAGGCGAGGCCGTTCCCCTTCGCCCAGATGTAGACCTTGTACAGCGCGTCGGCGTCCCCCTTCGCCTCCGCCATGCGCTGCTTGTACTCCTCCTTCGGCGTCGACTTCTTCTCGATCCGGTCGACCTCGGACGCCTTGAACTCGCTGACGCCGAACTTCGTCTGGACGACGACCTTGGCGTCGGTCTTCTCGACGACCGTTCCTTCGATCTTCCGGCCGTCCTTCATGTGGATGACGTCGCCGGACGCGACCGACACGAGGAGCAGCCCGATCAGCACGGGGATCGAGAGGAGTTTCATGGCCGGAGGTCCTTCCTTCGCGAATGTCGACGACTCGATACGAGTCGGGGGTTCAATCCGTCAGCTCGACTTCCCAGTAGCGCTCGGAAACGAACTGCGACCAGGACTGTTTCGCCACACCGTCGGGGAGCGTCAGGTGGGGCATCCATCGGGGGCGGAACGGGCGCCGGAGGAGCCGCATCCCGGCCTGCTCGGGGGTTCGGTTCGCCTTGCGCACGTTGCAGCGGACGCACGCGAGGACGCAGTTCGTCCACGACGTCCGGCCCCCGTGCGACCGGGGAACGATGTGCTCGATCGACAGGTTCTCGGAACCCGGCCTCTTTCCGCAGTACTGGCACGTGTACTGGTCGCGCCGGTAGAGGTTCCGGCGCGTGAACGGCACGTAGCGGCGCGGAGGGCGCTCGTAGTGCGTCAGGACGATCACCTCGGGGACGCGGATCGAGCGCGACACGAGGCGGACGACCGACTCGCCCGCTGCGACCGCCTGCGCGGCCCACGACGGCATGTCGTGGATCTCGTACGTGTCCGGCGCGATGACGCGCGCCGCGTCCCGACAGACGAGCACCAGCGCGTGTCGCACGGGCACCACGTTCACGACCGTCCAGTGGCGGTTCAGAACGAGGGTCGGATGCTCGAGCGCCGAGGAGTTCATCGGGTTCCTGGTGGCGGCGGGACGCGACAGGGGCGGCCCATCGTAACCGTCCCCCTCGAGGGCGAAAAGCACCGGCACGAACCGCTCGCCGCGCGACCGCTCAGGCGCGCGGGCCCTTGGGCCACCGCTGGACGATCTCCCGGTAGGCGCGGTTGATCTCGATGAAGCGACGGCGCGACGCCTCGCGCACGTCCGCCGACGCCGTCGACAACGTGTCCGGGTGCGTCTGCTTCGCGAGCTGGCGGAACCGGCGCTTGACGTCGTCGAGCGTCGCCTCCGCGCCGAGGTCGAGCTCACGCAGGCGGCGGAGCAGCGCCTCCCCCACCGCGGGTCGCGACGTCCCGGCGGTCTCGCGGCCGGGACGCGACCGCTCGTCCCCGGCGCCCGGAGAGGGGCGCCGGGGACGCGAGGAACGCGGCGACCGGCTCTCGTTCAGCGCGGGCGCACCGAACAGCAGACGGAACCAGCGCCCCCAGCGCGATGCTCCGGCGGGCGCCGTGCGGACGCTCGAGAACCGGTAGACCCGACCGACGCCCCCCTCGGCGCGGAGCGGCTCCTGGCAGCCGTGACAGTGGATCGTGAAGTACGGACCACCGGCCGCGGCGGACCGGCCGTGGAGGATCCCCTCGTGCGACAGGTCGACCCAGCCGATCGACGTGCCGCACGCCGGGCAGCGACCGCGGACTCCGTTTCCGCTCACCAGCCGATCCGATTCCTTGTCCCACGCGACGTCCAGCGCACTAGAATAGTCCCCCTTTTTCCGCATCCGCTCGATCGCGTCGACCGCTGCCGCGGCGGCGCACGGAGAGTTTCCGATGGCGCTTCAAGCTCCCGAGTTCATCGAAGCCGATTATTGGGCCCGCAACCGCGGTCGGTACCTCGGCCTCCTCGTCGCGGCGGGCGTGCTCGTCTTCGGCGTCCTCTTCTTCCAGAACTACCGCGAAGCGAAGGCCGCGGAGGCGTGGGCGGCCTTGGTGGACGAGGACGGCCGGGCGAAGGCCCACATCGACCTCGACGGCCCGGTCGGAGGGACCGACGCGGAGCCGTGGGCGCTCTTCCAAAACGCCCATAGCGCCTTTGTAGAGAAGGACTTGGACGACGCCGAGCGGTACGCGGCGCGCATCGGATCCGACTTCCCGAACCATGTCCTGAACCAGGACGGCCGGGTCGAGAAGCTGCTCGCGGACATCCGGGCCGAGAAGCAGTGGGTCGGGGAGCACCCGTTCGCCGAGAAGAACCCGGACGTCGACGACGCCCACTCGGTGACGATCCAGACGTCCCTCGGCGCGGTGAAGATCGGTCTCTACCCCGATCGCGCCCCGGAAGCCGTGGCGGCGTTCCTCGACCTGGTCGAGCAGGGGGGCCTCGCGTCCGGCAGCTTCAACGAGGCGATGCGCGAGCAGTGGATCGCGTTCTCGCCCGAGGCCGCCTCCGACGAGGACGCGGAGGAGGATGGGGAGGACGAGGCGGAATCCGACGACGAAGGCGCCGAGCCGTCCAAGCTCGCGCAGGGAATCGTGAGCGACCGGAACTCGCTCTCCCACTTCGCAGGCGCCGTCAGCTTCCTGCGCGGGGCTCCGGGTTCGCTGAAGCCGGACGCCGCGCCGCGCGTCGCCGTCTACCTCGTGGACACGCCGAACAAGGGTGGCCAGGAGGTCGTGTTCGGCCAGGTCCAGTCGGGCCTCGAGATCCTCAGCCAGGCGTCGACCCGCGACGTCGAGGAGGGGACGATCCTGGCGGAGCCGCTGGCGATCCAGGGCATCGACGTCGGGACCGGCCTGAAGGACTGACCGCGCCTCGCGGCCCCCGCCCGGGGCCGCCGCGTCCCCCTACCGCCGATCGGGGCCGTCGGATCGGGCGGGCGAAGCGGGTTCGTTTCGCCCTCCCCGCCGCCGATCCGGGGGGAGTCAGACCACGAACTCGCGCTCGGCGCTCCCCCGCCCGTGGTCGGAGGAACCCGCCTCGAGCCTTTCGAGCAGGTCGTTCAGCTCCTCCTTCGAGCCGGCCTTGAACGAGATCGTCCCCCCGCGCCGCCCCGCCTCGACCCGGACCAGCACTCCCCACCGGGCCCGCAGTCGGTCCTCCAGGTCGGTCAGGAGCGGCCGGCGGCGATGCTTCGGGCGGTCGCCCCCCGCCTTCGCCGGCGCCCGGTCGTCCTCCTCCGCCGCGCCCCCGTCGAGGATGTCCCGGACCACCCGTTCGGTCTGACGGACCGACAACCCCTCGTCGAGCACCTTCCGGACGAACGCGTCGAAGCTGGAGCTCTGGACCAGCGGGAGCATCGCTCGGGCGTGCCCGGCGGACAATGTTCCACGTGAAACCTCGTCGAGGGCCGAGCCCGGGAGGTCGAGGAGCCGGAGGGCGTTCGTGACGGTCGAGCGGTTCTTCCCGACCCGCTTCGCGACCTCCTCGTGGGTGAGGCCGAACTCGTCCAGGAGCTGACGGTACGCCCGTGCCTCCTCGATCGCGTTCAGGTCGCTCCGCTGGACGTTCTCGACCAACGCCAGGACCAGACGCTGGTCCTCCTCGGCCGTCCGGATCAACGCCGGGATGCGGGACATCCCCAGGCGCTGGCACGCCCGGAAGCGGCGCTCGCCCGCGATGATCTCGAACCCGTCCGTGACGCGCCGCACCACGATCGGCTGCAGCAGCCCGTCCTGCTCGATGGACGCCCGAAGCTCTTCCAGAGCGACCTCGTCGAACTCCCGACGAGGCTGACTCGGATTCGGCCGCACCGACTCCAACGGAATCGACTGGGTCGTCTGCGTCGCCGCCTGCGCCGCCTCCTGAACCCCACCCTTCCCGAGCAAAGCCTCGAGACCACGACTCAGACGACGTTCCATGACAGACCCTCCACCCGCGAGAGTACGCAAGCGAAGAGGGGGAGAGCAAGGGAGAGCAAGGGAGAGCAAGGGAGAGGCCGCTGACGCGGAGAACCAAGGCCGAAACCGATTCTTCGGCGCCGCCCTTCCCGCAGCTCTCCCTCCGTTCTCGGCGTCGAGAACTCGACCGCTCGCGCGCCCGCCCCCGACCGGGGCAAACGTCGAGCCCCCTACCCGGAGTACCCGAGCGAACCCACGCTCGCCCACTCGTTCGTCCCCGCCCGGCCGACCGCGTCAGCGCCCTCTCCCCTGCTCTCCCTTGCTCTCCCTTG
>JAUIEL010000308.1 GCA_030428825.1 bacterium | reverse complement strand
TGTCACGGGGCGACGCTCGGGGCGATCGCTCGCGCCTCGGATCGAGGCCAGATGAGACGACGGACGGCGCGCCTTGTTCGTTCAAAGTGTGGATCACGTGAAGAAGACGAACCGGGCCACGAACGCCAGCGCCAGGACGTGGAACAGGACGCCGAGGCGGCGGCGCGTGAGGAGCGCCACCAGGGAGAGGCCGACGAACCCGAACGCGATGCCGTCCGTGATCGAGAACGACAGCGGCATCACGACCATGGTGAGGAAGCACGGGATCGCGACGCCGGCGTCCTCCCAGTCGATCCGCGAGACCGAACGCGCCATCGATGCGCCGACGACGATGAGGGCCGGCGCGAGCGCGGGGCGGAGCTCCAGTCCGTCGACGACGACCGCCTCGCCGACGACGCGCGCGAGCGGCGCGAGCGGGAGCGCGACGAGGAACAGGGCGGCGACGACGATCGACGTCAGGCCGGTCCGCCCGCCGGCGGCGACGCCGGCCGCGCTCTCGACGTAGCTCGTGATCGTCGACGTCCCGAGCGACGCCCCGACGACCGTCCCCGACGCGTCCGAGAGGAGCGCCCTCCCGACCCGCGGCAGCTTCCCGTCCTTCATCAGGCCCGCCCGCGCCGAGACGCCGACCAGCGTGCCGACGGTGTCGAACAGGTCGAGGAAGAAGAGGACGAACAGCACCTCGAAGACGCGCTCCGAGCCGAGCAGCCCGGCGAAGTCGAGGTCGTCGAGCACGAGGTCCGCCCCGACGTCGGTCGACACGATCGCGTCCGGAACCGGGACGAGGCCGACCGCCATGCCGGCGCCGACCGTCGCCGTGATGCCGAGGAGGAGCGCGGCCCGCACCCGCGCCGCCAGCAGGACGGTCGTCAGCGCCAGCCCGAACAGCGCCAGGAGCGAGGTCGGCGCCGCCAGGTCCCCGAGCCTCACCAGCGTCACCGGGTGGTCCCGCACGAGGCCGCCCCACTCGAGCCCGACCAACGCGATCAGGAGCCCGATCCCGGCCGCGATCGCGTGCTTCAGGTCGTCCGGGATCGCGTCGACCACCCGCTCGCGGAATCGGACCGCGGCGAGCGCCACGAAGAGCGAGCCCGAGAGGAAGACGGCGGCGAGCCCCTGCTGCCACGTCAGCCCGAGGCCGCCGGCGGCGACCGGCGCGCAGGCGGTGAGCGAGAAGAAGACGTTGTGCCCCATCGCCGGGGCGAGCGCGATCGGGAGGTTCGCCAGCAGGCCCATGGCGAGGCAGGCGAAGGCGGAGCCGACGCAGGTGGCGAAGTAGGCGGTCGCGGGCGGGATCCCGGCCAGCCCCATGATCGCGGGTTGCACCAAGAGGATGTAGCTGAGGGTGAGGAACGTCGTCGCCCCGGCCAGGACCTCCGTCCGGGCCGAGGTCCCGGCCGCCGTCAGGCCGAAGCGTCGCTCGAGGGTCCCCATGCCGGCGGGGATCGTAGCAGCCCGTCGGCGGAGGGCCGCGGACCGCCGACGGCTGGTCTCCCCGGGTTCGGTGGACTCCTCCCCACCCGTCGGTTACAACGATCCCATGAACTCCGCCGAACTCGACACCTGGCGCGAAGCCGCCGCCATCGCCGGGCACGTCCGCGAGTACGTCGCCTCGCTCATGAAGCCGGGCGCCAAGCTGATCGACCTCTCCCTGGAGGGGCACCGCCGGATCGAGGAGCTGGGCGGAAAGCCGGCCTTCCCCCTGCAGATCTCGGTCAACCACATCGCCGCGCACTACTGCGCGTACGTCGGGGACGAGTCGGTCCTCGCCGAGAACGACCTGGTGAAGGTCGACTGCGGCGTCCACGTCGACGGGTACGTCGCCGACACCGCGAGGACGGTCGACCTCTCGAAGGACGGCCGGCACGCCCACTTCATCGCCGCGGCGAAGGGCGCCCTCGAGGCGGCGATCGAGACCGCCGGCCCCGGCGTCGACGTGGTCGAGATCGGCCGCGAGGTCGATCGGGTCATCCGCTCGCACGGGCTGAACCCGGTCCGGAACCTCACCGGGCACGGCGTCGGCCGCTGGATCATCCACCGCTCCCCGCAGATCCCGAACGTCCCGTCCGGCCGCGGACGCCTGAAGGCCGGGACGTGCGTCGCGATCGAGCCGTTCGCGACCGACGGTCCGGGGCTGATCCACGAGGAAGGGGACGCCCACGTCTTCATGGCGAAGAAGACCGCCAAGAAGGTGAAGGGGAGCGACCCGGCGGTCCTCGACGCGGTCCGCGCGTTCGGGGGGCTCCCGTTCGGCAGCCGCGACCTCCTCCTCCACCACCCGTACGACGCGGTCGCCGACACGCTCAACGCGCTGATGCGGGCGAACCAGCTCATGGTCTACCCGCCGCTCTGCGAGAAGCCCGGGACGTTCGTGGCGCAGTTCGAGCACACGATCTACGTGCATGACGACGGCGTCGAGGTCCTGACCGCCAACACCGAGCCCAGCCGCAAGCCGGCCGAGGCGGCGACCAGGAACTGACGCGCCCGTCCCGCGCCGCACCCCCGGGCGTCACCTCCGGGGGGCGGCCGCGTAGAGGGAGGGACCATGCCGAACCGATCCCGCGCCCGCCTGATCGCCCTCGCCGTCGCCCTCGCCGGCCCCGGCGCCGCGTTCTCCCAGCCCGACGAGGAGACGATCCTCCGCGAGGCGGAGAAGATCGAGCGGTCGATGGTGAACCTCGTCTCGAAGATCCGCGAGTCGACGGTGGCGGTCGTGCGATACGTCGAGAAGCCGACCGAGGACGGGCGGACGGTCGAGCAGCAGGCGGGCGTCGGCTCCGGCGTCGTCGTCGACCGGGACGGAAAGGTCTTCACGAACGTCCACGTCATCGCGGGGGCGTCGCGCGTCGAGGTGATCTTCGAGGACGGCGAGGTCTGCGAGGCCGAGGTGTTCAACGAGATGCCGACGTACGACTTCGCCCTGCTGAAGGTCCGTCGGTCGGGGCTCTCGCCGGCGAAGTGGGCCAGCACCGCGGCCGTCCAGACCGGCCAGTGGGCGCTGGCGGCGGGGAACCCGCGCGGCCTCGCGCTCGACGGCGAACCGGTCGTGACGCTCGGGATCGTCTCCGGGAAGGGGCGGGTCGCGGGCGGGAAGTACAAGTATCACAACTCGATCCAGACCGACGCCGAGATCAACCCCGGCAACTCGGGCGGACCGCTGTTCGACCTGAACGGCCGGATCGTCGGGATCAACGGCCTCATCAACACGCTGAACGCGTCGAAGGCGAACGTCGGCGTCGGCTACTCCATCCCCGGCGCGCAGATCGAGTCGTTCCTGCCGAGCCTGATGTCGGGCGAGCCGGTCGAGGCGGGGTACCACGGCCTGACCGTCGCCGCGAGCGACGATCCGCGCGGCGGCGTCGTCGTGAGAAAGGTGGCGCGGAACTCGCCCGCCGACAAGGTCGGGATCCGCGTCGGCGACCGCATCACGGGCCTGAGCGGACAGACGATCGCCGGGATCGTCGACTGGTCGAACCTCCAGGCGATGCTCCCGAACGGGCGGACGATCTCGCTCCGGTACGAACGGAACGGGCGGTACTCGACCAAGACGCTGAAGCTCGAGCGGCCGCGGAGCGGGGGCGGCCGATGACCGGGCTCCGCGCGCCCCTCCTCGTCGCGACCGCCCTGACGACGCTCGCCGTCGCCGCGCCGTCGGCCCGGGCGCAGATGAGCTCGCTCGACGACCTCGACCGCGAGTTCCGGCGCGTCGTCGAGCGCGTGGCGCCCGCGGTCGTCCAGGTCGAGCCCGGCATCTCCGGCGTCTGCATCTCCGAGCAGGGGTACGTCCTGACCGACGGACTGGTCGCGCGCGCGTTCGCGCGCTCGAGCGACGGCACGGTCGAGGTGACCTTCCCGGACCAGTCGCGCTACGACGCGCGCCTCCTCGCGACCGACGCGCCGACCCGGACCGTGGTGCTGGCGATCGACACCCGGCGCCGCCTCCCGGCGGTCGTCCCCGGCGACCCGGAGGGGCTCGCGGTCGGGCACTTCCTCCTGACCGTCGGGAACGCGTTCGGGCTCGCGAGCGAGAGCGAGCCGGCGGTCACGCTCGGCGTCGTCTCGGCGATCCACCGCGACGCGCAGGGACGGCCGGTCGGCATGGAGACGTCGGCGGCGACGAACCCCGGCCAGAACGGCGGCCCGTACTTCGACACCGAGGGGAAGCTGGTCGGACTGGCGCGCGGCCTCCCGGACGGGCAGGACCTCGCGCGGGTGACGCCGATCGACCGGATCCGCGAGGCGTACGCCGGGAAGACCGAGGCGTCGCGCCTGTTCGAGCGGCCGACCTCGCTCCGTCCGCCCCGCTCGAAGTCGTCGATCCTCTCCCGCGCGTTCCACATCGCCGCGATGCGCGCCCGACCGATCGTGTGCACCCTCCTGATCGAGCGCGAGCCCGTCGAGCCGAGCGAGGCGGAGGCCGCCGACGAGTCGGCCGCGGACGACGACGAGGAGGGCGACGAGGACGACGGCGGCGACGGGAGCGGACGGCGCGGCAAGAGGAAGGACGAGAAGGCGAAGGAGAAGGAGAAGGCGCCGCCGGTGATCCCCGTCCGGACCGGACCGGTCACCGGGACGATCGTCCACTCCGACGGGTTCGTCCTCGCGGCCGGAGCGCCGTTCGGCGACGACGTCCGGTCGGTCGAGGCGGTCCTCCACGACGGCCGGCGCTACGCCGCGACCGTCGTCGCGCGCGACCGGAAGGCGGACCTCGCCCTCCTCCTCCTCGACAAGCGCTCGCAGGACCCGCTCCCGAGCCTCGGCGCGCTCCACCAGGACGAGCTGTCGATCGGGCAGTTCGTGGTGGCGGTCGCCGCCCCGCACGAGCCGGCGCCGGCGGCCGACCCGTTCGTGACCGTCGGCATCCTCTCCGCGCGGCACCGGCTGAACGCGTACCTCGACGCGCTGCAGACCGACGCCGGCGTGAACGTGAAGAACGCGGGCGGCGCGCTGGTCGACCTCCGCGGCCGGCTGATCGGCGTGATCCTCCCGCCGTCCCTGCCGTACGGTCAGAACTCCGGCCTCGGGTTCGCGATGCCGATCGACGGGCTGAGCGGCGCGCTGACCCGGCTGATGAAGGGGCAGGACAACGAGCCCGCGTACATCGGGGTCGTCCTCGGCGACGCGCCGGGCGGCGGCGTGCTCGTGAACGGCGTCACCGCCGGCTTCCCGGGCGAGCGCGCCGGCCTGCGCGAGGGGGACGTCATCACCCTCCTCGACGGCGAGGAGGTCTCGAACCGGCGGGCGCTGACCGACTTCCTCTGGACGAGGAAGGCGGCCGGCGACCCGATGGACGTGACGCTCCGCCGGGGCGAGGAGACGCTCCAGCTCCGCGTCGAGCTGACCCGACGCCCGTGAGGACGCTCGCCGTCCCCGTCGCCGGCACGGGCGTCCGCCTCGCCGTCGACGAGCACCTCCCCGCCGAGGACGCCCGCGCGCACGCGATCTTCCTCCCCGGCTTCGGCTCGCACCGCCGGGGGACGAAGGCGACCCGGCTCGGACGACGGCTGGCGGCGGACGGGGTGCGGCTCCTGACCGTCGACTTCGAGGGGCACGGCGATTCGACCGGACGGTTCGCCTCCCTCTCGCTCTCCCGCCATCGACGCGACGCGGCCGCGGTCCGCGACCGGCTCGTCGGCGACGCCCCGGTCTCGCTGATCGGCTCGTCGATGGGCGGACTGGTCGCGGCGATGGCCGCCGCCGAGGACGCGACGGTCGAGCGGCTCGTCCTGATCGCGCCCGCGTTCGGGTTCCGCGCCCGCTGGGAGTCGCGGGTCGGCCGCGAGCGGATCGACGCGTGGCGCGAGGCGGGGACGCTCGAGTGGCGGGGGGACGACTTCACGGCGGAGATCGAGTTCGAGATGCTGGCGGACGCGCGCCGCGTCGACGAGGCGGCGGTCGTCGCGGCGATCGCCTGCCCGACGCTCCTCGTGCACGGGACCGACGACGACACCGTCCCGATCGAGGAGGCGGATCGCTTCGCCGCCGCGTGTCGCGCCCCGCTCGTCTACCGGCGGATCGAACGCGGCACGCACCGCCTCGAGGGAGCTCTCGACCGGCTCGAAGAGGAGGTCGCGTCGTTCCTCGCGCCGGACCGCGCTCCTCCCCCCGGTTCGCGGACCGGGACGCTACCATGACCCTCGACGCCCCTCGCCGCTCGTGGAGCCCTCCCCCATGACCGAGTCCTCCCCCGGCCAGACCGAGCTCCCCCTCGGGAGCGCGGAGCGCCCCCTCTGGGTCGCCGTCGTCGGATCGGGCCCGTCCGGCTTCTACGCCGTCGACGCGCTCTTCAAGGCGGAGGGGCGAACGGTCCATTGCGACGTCTTCGACCGCCTGCCGACGCCGTTCGGGCTCGTGCGGGGCGGCGTCGCTCCGGATCATCAGAAGATCAAGTCGGTCATCGCGGCGTACGAGCGGACCGCCGCCCACCCGCGGTTCCGGTTCTTCGGACACGTGCGGCTCGGCCGGGACGTCACCGTCGAGCAGCTCCGCTCGATCTACGACTGCGTGATCTACGCCTTCGGGAACGAGAGCGACCGGAAGATGGGCGTCGAGGGCGAGGAGCTCCGCGGCGTCCACTCCGCGACGGCGTTCGTCGGCTGGTACAACGGCCACCCCGACTTCCAGGACGAGTCGTTCGACCTCGACTCCGCCCGCCGCGTGGCGGTGATCGGGAACGGCAACGTCGCGATGGACGTCACCCGCATCCTCGCCAAGCGCCCCGCGGCCCTGGAGGAGACCGACATCGCCGGCGCCGCGCTCGACGCGCTCGCCGAGTCGAAGGTCGAGGAGATCCTCCTGCTCGGACGGCGCGGCCCGGCGCAGGCGGCGTTCTCCCCGAAGGAGATCCAGGAGGTCTGCGCGGTCGAGGGGTGCGACACCGTCGTCGAACCGGCGGACGTCGACCTCGATCCGATCAGCCGCGACTGGCTGGAGAAGGACGCCCCTCCCGCGGCGACGAAGAACCTCGACATCCTCGTCGAGCAGTCGAAGCGGGGCGAGGGGACGCACGACCGGAAGGTCCGCTGCCGCTTCCTCGTCTCGCCGGTCTCGTTCGGCGGCGAGGCCGGACGCGTGACGTCGATCCGGCTCGAGCACGGGCGGCTCGAGGCGGACGCCCACGGCACGCCGCGCGCCCGCGGCACCGGCGAGTTCACCGACGAGCCGGTCGACCTCGTCTTCAAGGCGATCGGCTACCGCGGCGTCCCGATCGCGGGGGTGCCGTTCGACGAGGACTGGGGGATCGTCCCGAACGTCGGCGGCCGGGTCGTGAAGGAGCGCGGCAGCGAAGAGCCGACCCCCGGCGAGTACGTCGTCGGTTGGGCGAAGCGCGGCCCGACGGGACTGATCGGCACGAACAACGCCGACTCGAAGGCGACGGTCGCGTCCCTCCTCGAGGACATCGCCGTCCGCCACGCCGCCCCCCTCCCCGCGGGCCACGAACACCGCATCGAGGCGCTCCTCGAGGAGAACGGCGTCGAGTTCGTCACGTACGACGACTGGAAGCGCCTCGACGCGTACGAGGTGGAGAGGGGGAAGGAGAAGGGGAAGGCGCGGGAGAAGGTGACGTCGGTCGAGGAGATGGTGGCGATTGTCAGGCGACTGCGGGTCGCTGCGCGAGGCTGAAGTCGCTGCGCTGGGCTGAGGTCGCTGCGCGGGCCGGTGACACCGCTGCGCGAGGCGGTCGCGGCGCTGCGCTGGGCTGGAGTCGCTGCGCGGGCCGGTGACACCGCTGCGCGAGGCGACGGCCACTTCGCGTGGAGCGTGGGGCCGCTGCGCGGGGCGTGCCGCTGCGCGCGGGGCGGTGAACGCGTACGGGAGGGGACGGGGCGTTCGCTGACGGC
>JAUIEL010000307.1 GCA_030428825.1 bacterium | reverse complement strand
TCGCGTTCGTGACCTGGTTCCTCTTCCTCCGCGAGGCGCGCCCTCCGAACGTCGTCCTGATCTCGATCGACACCCTCCGCCCCGACCACCTCGGCTGCTACGGCTACCCGAAGCGGACCTCCCCCCGGATCGACGCGTTCGCCGACGGGGGCGTCCGGTTCGAGCGGGCCCACTCGACGACCAGCTGGACCCTCCCCGCGCACATGGCGCTCCTTTCCGGCCAGCCGGACCAGGTCCACGGCGTGGTGCACGACACGCTCGCCGTCGACCCGAACATCCGGATGCTCGCCGAGGTGTTCCGCGAGCACGACTACCGGACCGGCGGGTTCTTCGGCGGGCCGTACCTCGAGCCGTACTTCGGCTTCGGCCAGGGGTTCGAGGTGTACGAGAACTGCGGCGTCGAGATGTTCTCGACGGCCGGGCGGGCGCCGGGCGCGCTGCAGGGCGCGATGCTCGGCGCGAAGGAGCGCGAGTCGCACAAGGTGATCACGGCGCCGAAGACGACCGACGGCGCGCTCGCGTTCCTCGAGCGTCACCGGGACGAGCCGTTCTTCCTCTTCGTCCACCACTGGGACGTCCACTACGACTTCAACGCGCCGGCGGAGTTCGTGAAGCGGTTCTGGCCCGGCCCGCCGCCGCCGGACTTCACGATCGAGGACTTCCACTTCAACGAGGCGGTCTCCCCGGAGATGACGCCCGCGCAGCGGGCGTACCTGATCGCCAACTTCGACGCCGAGATCGCGTGGGTCGACTTCCACGTCGGGAAGCTGCTCGACCGGCTCGACGAGCTCGGGCTCGCCGACGACACGATCGTCGTCGTCACCGCCGACCACGGCGAGGAGTTCTTCGAGCACGGCGAGAAGGGGCACCGGAAGAACCTGTACGACACGACGCTCCGGATCCCCCTCCTGATCGCCGGCCCCGGCGTGCGGAAGGGGGTCGTCGTCGAGGAGCAGGCGCGGATCTTCGACGTCGTCCCGACGCTCCGCGAGCTCTGCGGCTTCGACGACGACCCGGCGCTCTACGGCGAGTCGCTGGTCCCGCTCCTCGATGGCGAGGCGCCGCCCGAGCTCCGCGACCTCCCGATCGTCGCCGAGCTGACCGACGTCCCGAAGGTCCTCGGCGACGCCGGGATGCCGGTCACCGCCGACTACAAGAACGTCCACCGGGCGTGCTCCGGGAACGGCCTGAAGTACCTGCTCGCCGAGCGGCGCGCGTTCGACGCCGGGGCGAGACCGCCGGACCTCTCCCCCGACGGCGGGGAGCTCCTCCTCCACGAGGAGAAGGTGTACGACCTCGGCGCCGACCCCGGCGAGCGAACCGACCTCAGCGCGACCCGCGGGGACGCGCTCGAGCGGCTGCGCGACCGGCTCGGCCGACTCGGCGAGGTGCTCGGGAGGCTGAAGGGATCGCTGAAGCTGATCAACGAGGCCCAGGAGAAGCCGCGCGAGCTGCAGGAACAGCTCGACCAGCTCGGCTACTGAGGCGGCCGTGAAGCGCGCCCTCGCCCGCCTCGGCCTCCTCCTGCTCGGCGTCCTCCTCGCGCTCGTCTTGCTCGAGGGGGCGCTCCGCCTGCTGTCGTTCTTCGTCGGCGACCTCCGCGGCGGCGCGCGCGGCCGGACGACGGTCCTCTGCGTCGGCGACTCGCACACCTACGGCCTCCACGTCCTCCCGTCCGACGCGTATCCGTCGAGGCTGCAGGGCCTCCTCGATCCGGCGGCCCGCGAGGTCGGCGTCCTGAACTACGGCGTCCCCGGCCGCAGCTCCGGCGCCCTCGCCCGCGAGCTGCCGCGCTACCTGCGGGAGACGCGGCCGGACGTCGTGCTGGTGAAGGTCGGGTTCAACGACTCCTGGAACCACGACGGCGCGGACGGGACCGAACCCGACGCGGGGGCCGGCGACGGAGGAGACGACGGCCCGCCCGACCTCCGGATCCTCCGGCTGTTCCGCCTCCTCCGCCTCGAGGCGGAGGGGAGGGAGGCCGCGCCGCCCCCCGACCTGATCGAGCGGGACGGCGAGATGTACGTCGTCGAGGGCGGGCGGACCGTCAAGGCCGCGGTCGGCGGCGGCGCGCTCGGGACGGTGAAGGGGGAGGCGCTCGCGGCGCGGGTCGCCGCGAACCTCCGCCGCATCGTCCGCCGGGTCCGGGACGCCGGCGCGGCGCCGGTCCTCCTCACGTACGCCACGGAGAACCAGCCGATCTTCCGGACCCTGAACGCGAACGCCCGGATCGTCGCAAACGACCTCGACGTTCCGCTGGTCGCGCTCGACGAGGCGCTCCGCGGGCCGGTCGCCGAGCACGGGTACCGGGCGCTCTTCTTCCCCGACGACCACCCGACGGCGCGCGGCAACGAGCGCGTGGCGGAGGCGGTCGCGACGCGGCTCGAGCAGCTCGGCCTCGTCCGACCGGCCCGCGGGTCCGCCCCGCCGGCGACCGCGACGACTCCGGCGACCCTCGCCGTCGTCTCCGAGGACGAGTCCGCCGTCGAGCTCGCGATCGCGGGGGCGCCCGACCGGGACTACCAGGTCGTCCTCTCGCCGCTGGAGGGCCCACCGGTCGAGTTCGCGGGCGTGCGGGCGCCGCTCGGGGCCCACCCGCTCGTCGCGCGGAGCCTCGAGTCCCAGAACCTCCGGGGGCGGACCGACGCCGCGGGAACGGCCCGGTGTCGCCTCTCGCGCGCGTTCGTCGCCGACCACCGCGGGGAGGAGCTGTTCGCCGTCGTCGCGATCTTCCCCCCCGTGGTCGGCCCCGACTCGCCGCCGACCCTCTCCGGCCGCGTCTCGATTCGTCCGTAATCGACTGTCACAGCACGGTTTTCCGCCGACTTGCGAGAGCTTCACGCGATCTTGGCCCGCCCCGGCCATGCTTCTCGTCGATGAGAGGAGCGGGGCGGGAACGCCGATCCGCCGCCCCGTCGGAGCGCCGCATGAGCCACGTCTTGATCATCGAGGACGACGAGGACGTCGTCGCGGTCGTCGCCCACCACCTCCGGAAGCACGGACACTCGGTCTCCGTCGCGTACGACGGGTCGGAGGGGTACCTCACGGCGGTGCGGGAGCGGCCGGACCTCGTCCTGCTCGACCTCCTCCTCCCCGGGTTCACGGGGCAGCAGGTCCTCCACCTCCTCCGGACGAACCCGGACGTCCGCGGCACGCCGATCCTCGTCCTCTCCGCGCTCGAGGACGCCGAACGCCGGACCGCCGCCGCCGACGACACCCTCGGGAAGCCGTTCCGGCTCGACGTCCTCTCGGAACGGATCCGGCGCCTCCTCGGCCCCGGCGGGAACCTCGCCACGGGACCGACCGCGGCGTCGGCGTAGGACGACCGGAACCCGCGAGAGCCGGTCGATCCGTTACAGCCGGGAGAGCCAGTCCCGCGCGCGATCGACGTCGACGTACTCCTCGACGCCCCGGGTGGCGAGCCCCTCGCTCAGGAGCTTCCTCGCCCGTTCGTGCTCGCGGGCGTCCCCCTTGCGGATCAGGCCGAGCCCGAGGAGGACCTTCGCCGCCCCGCCGAACCGGAGGTCGGCGGAGAGCGCCTCCAGGTCTCCCTCGACGACGTTGAAGTCGCCGCGGTCCCCCGCGTCGAGGTAGCGGAGGAGCCTCGCGCGCGCCTTCAGGAAGCCGACCTCTTCGAGGCGGTCCGGGTCGTCCAGGCCGAGCTCCGCCTGCTCGAACGCCTCGAGGGCGTCCCCGTGCCGCCCGCGCGCCGCGAACGCGCGGCCGCGGAGCATCTGGAGGTCCGGCTCGTCGGGGTGTTCCTCGAGCGCCGCGGTCGCCACGCGGAGCGCCTTGGCCGGGTCGTCCTCGACGAGGAGCGCCTGTTCGGCCTCGTCGATCGCCGCGACGAGCGCGCGCGCCCGCCGGTCGGCGTCGAGCCAGTACGCGACGCCGCCCCCCACCACGAGGAGCGCGACGACCACGAGGAGGATCAGGCGGGGGTTCACGGGGTACGGGCTCGGACGGTGCGGGCGCGGAGGGGAAGGGTCGCGGGAGAGGGAGCGGGGATCAGCCGCTCACCTCCATGACGTAGTCGTCCCCCGGTTCGATGCGCCGGGACTGCTCCCCCCGCCGTCGCATCTCGTGCGGACCGACCTCGCCGTCCCGGACGGACTTCGAGTCGAGCACCGTGCTGCAGACGTTGCAGATCAGGCGCACACAAAGGCTTCCGTTCGCTTCGAGGATCTGCTCCTCGCGCACGTCGAAGATACTGCACGGGCAGCTCTGCATCGGTCCCCCCAGAGCAATGCCTCGCTGCCCGGTTCGTGACGCCGGGTTCGAGGTCCGTCCCATCGAGTCGAGCACCCGAGAACCCACGAGCCGCGATGGCGGCGACTCGCGGGACCCTCCAGGGCCCGGCACACCCTTCCTTCTCGCATCTTCCCACGATCTTCGTCAGCCGGCCGTCTTCTGCCGGTAGGCGAAGAAGAGCAAGGAGTTCACGTCCTCTATGCTCCCTTCGACGAGACGCTGCCGGGAAGGAAATTGTTCGGCGAATCCTTCGTACTTTTCGCGCGCCGCCTCGAGTTTCTTGATCGCTTCGTCGAGTTTCACGTTCTTTTTCGCCGGCGTGAGGCCGCCGTCGCGGACCTCCACGAGGATCGCCTTCGCCTCCTTCTGGAGGCCTTCCCCCTCGTCGATGAGGGTCCGGTCGTAACTCTTCTTCGAGCGCTTCGACGACCGGGACGCGTCGCGGGCGCGGCGCTTCTCGGCCAGCTCCTGGAGGATCTGGTCGGCGAGTTCGGTCGACCCCCCGCCGCCGGAGGCCGAGGGAGCCGGGTCGCTCACCCCGGACGGAGGCGTCGGGTAGAGGTTCGTCACGACCGGCCGCTTCCGCTCGGCCTCGAGAGTCCCCTTCGGGGTCGGCAGCGCCGCGACCTCGTTCCCGGCGTCGCCGCGGAAGAACTTCTTCATCGCGTCCGGGTTCCCGATGACGACCAGCGCGCCCCCCATCACGAGGAGCGCGACCGCCACCGCGATCGGGACCGCCGACGAACGCGGCTCGGGGCGCGGGGGACGCTCCCGACGTTCGCGGGGGGCGGAGGCGACCTCGGCCGCCTCCGGCGAAACCGCGGAGGCCGTGCGCCGGGCGCCGGCCACGGGGGACGGACGTTCGATCTCGCGGGCCCATCCGACCCGCTTCAGGACCTCGACCGCGTCGCTCTCGGCCGGCTCGTCCGCCGCCGTCTCGAGGACCAGGCGGATCGCCTGGGTCGTCGCCGGCGACGCGTTCTCCGTCACCGCCGCCGGCAGCGCGCCGATCCCGGCCGGGCGCTCGAGCGGCGCGCGGGCGATCAGGTGGCAGGCGAGATCGGCGAGCGCGGAGAGGTCGCGCGCGATCGGCGACAGGCCGGTCGGCGCGGCCGGCGCCGGGAGCACGACCGGCGGGAGGACCTCGACCTCCCCCTCCGAGAGGAGCCGCAGCCCGTGCGGCTTCAGGGCGCCGTGCGAGAGCCCCCGGGCGTGCAGCGCGGCGACGACGCTCGCGGCCCGGCGCAGGACGGTCAGCGACTCCGACTCGCCCCAGGCCGGCTGCTGCCACGGGTCCTCGCCGAGCTCTCCCTCGATGACGACCCCGATCCGGCCGTCGTGCCGGACGAGGCTCCGGACGGTGCAGAGCCCGTCGACGTCGACCCCGACCCACGCCTCGGCCGCCGCCGTCACCGAGGACGGCTCGACCTCCTCGTCGAACAGGACCAGGAACTCGCGCGTCGAAGCGAGCCGGTACCGCACCGTGGGGCCGACCCGTCCGACCTCGGAGAGGACGTCGAGGCCGGGGAACGTCGGGAGACCGCTCATGGGGTGGGCTCGGTCGGCTGGGGAGGAGAATCCGTCATGTTAGCGCCGCGCGGCCGTCGGGCAACGACCCTAAGATCGCCGGCATGACCGGCGAGCTCCCGTTCCCCGACCCTCCGCGCGTCCCGAAGAACGACCCGAAGCAGGGGGCGAAGGTTCCCGCGAAACCGAAGGCCGCCCCGAAAGGGAAGGGGGAGACGGCCGCCGCGGCGAAGGGGGCCGCGGCCCGTCCCGGGCGCGGCCGGAAGGGGCGCCTCTTCCTGCTCGACGGCTCGGCGCTCGCGTACCGCAGCCACTTCGCGCTGATCCGCCAGCCGCTCACGACGTCGAAGGGGCAGAACGTCTCCGCCCTCTACGTCTTCGCCAACACGCTCTTCCGGCTGATCGAGCAGGAGCACCCCGACCTCCTCGCCGTCGCGTTCGACCCGAAGGGGAAGACGTTCCGGCACGAGAAGTACGAGCCGTACAAGGCGACGCGGGAGAAGACCCCGGACGAGCTGGTGGCGATGCTGCCGGCGATCCGCGAGCTGGCGGAGGGGTTCCGGCTGCCGATCCTCGAGGTCCCGGGGTACGAGGCGGACGACGTGATCGCGACGCTCGCCGTCGCCGCCGAGCGCGAGGGGCACGAGGTGTTCATCGTCACCGGCGACAAGGACTTCCTCCAGATCGTCTCCCCCCGGGTCAAGCTGTACAACATCCTCCGCCCGGACAAGGACGTCGAGGTGCAGGGGGTCGAGGCGGCCGAGGCGAAGTTCGGCGTGCCGCCCGACCGGGTGATCGACGTCCTCGCGCTGATGGGCGACTCGAGCGACAACGTCCCCGGGGTCGCCGGCGTCGGCCCGAAGACGGCGACCGAGCTGGTGAAGGAGCTCGGGACGGTCGAGGAGATCTACGAGCACCTCGACGACGTGCCGAAGAAGGGGGTCCGGAAGAAGCTCGAGGAGGGGCGCGAGCAGGCGTTCCTCTCGAAGGACCTCGTCACGTTCGACCTCGCGGCGCCGGTCGAGTTCGACCCCGCGTCGTTCGCCTACGAGGGTCCGGACGCCGAGAAGCTGACCCCGCTCTTCCGCTCGTTCGAGATGGACTCCCTCCTCCAGCGGATCAGCGTCGACCAGAGCGACGACGAGCACGAGTACCGGATCGTCGACGACGAGGAGAAGTGGGCGCGGTTCCAGGAGGAGCTCGCCGCCGCGAGGTCGTTCGTGTTCGACACCGAGACGACCTCCGTCGAGCCGATGCGCGCCGAGCTGGTCGGCGTGGCGCTCTCGTTCCGCGAGCGCGAGGCGTGGTACCTGCCGTGGAACCTCGACCCGCCGCTCTTCGGCGCCGACGGGGCGGACGCCGAGCGGTTCCTGGACGCGCTCCGCGGACCGTTCGCGGACCCCGAGGTGAGGAAGCGCGCGCAGAACGCGAAGTACGACCTCCTCGTCCTCGAGCGAGCCGGCCTCCGGATCGAGGGGATCGACTTCGACACGATGATCGCGTCGTACTGCGTCTCCCCCGGCGAGATGCAGCACGGGCTCGACCACCTCGCGCTGAAGTACCTGAACTTCCAGAAGGTGAAGACGACCGACCTGATCGGCACCGGGAAGAAGCAGGTCACGATGGCCGAGGTCGACGTCGAGACCGTCGGCCAGTACGCGGGCGAGGACGTCGACATCACGGCGCGGCTCGTCCCGCTCCTCCGGAAGGAGCTCGAGGAGGCGGGCGTCGTCCCGCTGTTCGAGACGGTCGAGATGCCGCTCCTCCGCGTGCTCGCGGACATGGAGCGCGAAGGGGTCGCGCTCGACACCGAGCTCCTCGGTCGGCTCGGGGAGGACTTCGCGGCGCGGATCCTCTCGCTGACCCACGCGATCCTCGACCTCGCCGGCCGCGAGTTCAACATCAACTCGCCGAAGCAGCTCGGCGCGGTCCTGTTCGACGAGCTGGAGATCCACAAGCAGTTCAAGGGGCGGCGGCCGCGGAAGACGAAGACCGGCTGGTCGACCGACGCCCGGACGCTCGACCAGTTTCGCGAGCACCCGCTCGTCGAGAAGCTCCTCGAGTACCGGATG
>JAUIEL010000306.1 GCA_030428825.1 bacterium | reverse complement strand
ACCGAGCTGTTCGACCCGTCGACCGGCGCGTTCTCGGCCGGGCCCGGCCTGTTCGAGCCGCGCGCGCTCCACTCGTCGACGACGACCACGAACGGCAAGGTGCTGATCGCCGGCGGGCTGACGCTCGTGCCGATCCTGAACGTCCCGACCGTGTCGAACACGGCGTACCTCTACTCGGGCGGGTCGTTCGGCCTGCCGTCGTTCTTCGGGACGCCGCGCATGCTCCACGCCGCGAGCGCGCTCCCGGGCGGGAAGGTCCTCCTCGTCGGCGGGCTGTCGCTCGACCTCACCGCGGTGATCCAGAGCGGCGACCTGAGCCAGCTCGTGGTCGGGACGCTCGACGACGGGCAGGTCTTCTCCGAGGGGTTCCTCGGCGGGACCTTCTCGACGGTGACCGGGCTGGGCGCCGGGCGCGCCGGCGCCGGGATCGTGGCGCTCCCCGGCGGCGACGTTTTGATCGCGGGCGGGATCGACGTCGCGCTCTCCGCCGGCGGGGTCCAGATCGACCTCCCGACGAGCGCCGACCTCTACGACGGCTCCGCCACGTTCCAGCCGACGGGCGCGCTCGGCGCCGGCCGGTTCCTCCCCGTGCTCGCCCCGCTGCCGGACGGGACGGTGCTGGTCGCCGGCGGCGGCCCCGCGTCGGCCGAGGTGTACCAGCCCTGATCCGGGCCCCAAGGAGCGCCGCTTCGATGTTCCTCGCCACCGTCCTCGGCCCGGTCGTGACCCCGGTCCAGCACCCGTTCTTCGACGGGAAACCGCTGCTGCTCGTCCGGGCCGACGATCCGGTGCGCGGGGAGGCCGCCCCGGAGGGGGTCGTGGTGGCCACGGACCGGGTCGGCGCCGGCGTCGGCGAGCGCGTCCTGGTGATGAAGGAAGGGTCGAGCGCGCGTACGCTGTACGGGCGGGACGACGCGCCGGTCCGGACCGTGATCGTCGGGATCGTCGACGAGGTCGAGGTCGACGGCCGCCGGACTTTCTTCAAGGGCCCCTCGGGAGAGACATGAGCGACGAACGGACCCTCCGGAAGCAGATCGTGGAGATCGCCCGGCTCTGTTGGGAGCGCGGGATGATCGGCGCGATCGACGGGAACGTCTCGGTCCGGCTCGACGACGGCGACCTCCTCGTCACCCCGTCGGGCGGGATCAAGTTCCTGATCGAGCCGGAGCAGATCGTCCGGACCGCGCCCGACGGCACCCCGAGGAGCGGCGGCCGCGCGTCGACCGAGATCCGGATGCACGTCACCTGCTACCAGGAGCGCGACGACGTCGGCGCGGTCGTCCACGCCCACCCGCCGACCGCGGTCGCGTTCTCGCTCGCCGGCCTCGACACGCTGATGAAGCCGGTCATCCCCGAGCTGGTCGCGACCCTCGGCGCGATCCCGACGGCGCCGTACGGCACGCCCGGCACCGACGAGCTCCCCGAGTCGATCCGCGACCTGATCCGCTGCGCGGACGCCGTCCTGATGGAGCGCCACGGCGCCGTCTGCGTCGGAAAGGACCTCCTCGACGCGTACAAGAAGCTCGAACAGATCGAGCACAACGCGAAGATCCTCTACATGGCCCACACGCTCGGCGGCCCGAAGCCGATGCCCCGCGAGGACGTCGACCGCCTGCTCGCGACGCGCGAGGGCCTGGGGCTGAAGGGGAACAACGTGTACTGCAATCACTGCGGGATGCCGCGGGGGATGAGCCCGAGCGATCTCTGAGGGGGGACGGAGCCGGGGTCGCCGGTCCCCGGGCCGCGCGAGCTCCCCGACGCCTCCGATCCCCGCCCCCCCGATCCCCGGCCCCCACTTCCGGCCTTCTCTCCGCGGCTCGCCGGTTCTAGGGTTCGCGCATGCGCGTCGCGCTCGACATCTCCTGCGCCGCGAAGCCGCACCGGACGGGGGTGGCGCGGTACGCGACGTGCCTGGCGGACGCGATGCTCCGCGCGTTCCCGGACGACGCGTTCACGCTCGGCGTGCGCGCCTCGCGGTGGCGGCGGCGGTCGCATCGGTACGCGCCGGGCGCGGCGAACGCTCGGGCGCGCTGGTTCGTCGAGCCGCTGCTCGGCACGACGCTCGGGCCGTTCGACGTCTTCCACGGGCTCGACGCGCGGCTGCCGAGACGGCGCGGGTTCCCGACCGTCGCGACGCTGCATGACATCGGCGGCGCGGCCGACGCGGCGATCGCGGACGCCGGGTTCCGCGAGAAGAAGCGCGCGGCGTACGCGTGGTTGGCCGAGCGGGCGGACCGGATCGTCTGCGTCTCCGCGGCGACGCGCGACGCGTTCCGGGCGTGGTTCGACCTCTCGGAGGAGCGATTCGCGGTCGTCCACCACGGGATCGAGCCGCGCTTCACCGCGCCGGACCGGACGGCGATCGACCGGACCCTCTCGCGGCTCGGCGTGCGGAAGCCGTACCTCCTGTTCGTCGGGCTCCTCTCCGCCCGGAAGAACCTCCTTCCGCTGGTGAGGGCGTTCGACCGGGTGGCGCGGGCCCGCGACGACCTCTCCCTCGTCCTCGCCGGCGGTCGGGCGCACGGGTTCGAGGAGGTCGCGGCGGCGATCGCGTCGACGCGGGCCCGCGACCGCGTCGTCCTCCCCGGGTTCGTGGCCGACGCCGACCTCCCCGCGCTCTACGCCGGGGCCGAGCTGTTCGTCTTCCCCGGCCTCGCGGAGGGGTTCGGCCTCCCGATGCTCGAGGCGATGGCGTGCGGCACCCCGGTCGTCGCCGCCGACGTCCCGGTCGCGCGCGAGGTCGTCGGGGAGGACGGCGGGCCCGCGGTCCTCTGCGACACGACCGACGACGACGCGTTGGCCCGGGCGTTGCTTCACGTCGTCGGCAACCCGACCCGGGGCCGCGCGCTACGCGAGGCGGGGAGGGCGCACGCGGCGACGTTCACCTGGGAGCGCGCGGCGCGGGCGACGATGGACGTCTACCGGGAGGTCGCCGGATGAGGTTCGACGCGGGGGTGCTGACGGCGCTCCTCCTCTCGACCGCCGCCTGCCGGGCGCCGGAGCGGGAAGGGGTCGACGAGCGATTCAACTTCCTTCCGCTCGCGCGGTACGAGACGTCGGAGAACCCGGAGGGATACGCGGTCGACGCCCTCTGGCCGCTGGTCCGGTTCCACCGGGAGGGAGAGGCGCACGGCTCGCGCGCGTTCCCGCTCTGGATCCACGAGGACGACGGCGAGGGGGAGGACTTCCTGAACCTCGGACTCCTCTACTGGCGTACAGAGAACGATCGGACCGAGAGCATCGAACGCACGCTCTTCCCGGTCCTGTTCCAGGCGCGGGGACCGCACCGCGAGAAGTTCCACGTCTGGCCGATCTACGGGGTCGACCGGTACGGCGGGCCGGAGGCGCCGGCGCGGACCGACACCGTCCTCGGGCCGATCCTCGACTGGGACCGGTCGGACGACGGCGCGCGGAGCCGGCTCTCCCTCGTCGCGCTCTGGCCGCTCTTCGCGCTCTTCCGGAACGACCGTCACGGCTGGGTCGACGAGGCGGGCGAGGCGACCGAGAACCGCGAACTCCACGTGGCGGCGATCCTCGACGACCTCCTCGCGCTGGTCCACGGACAGCGGTCTCAGCTCGTGGTCGACGGCGTGCCCTCCCAGGAACACGAGACGAAGCTCCTCCACGTC
This sequence comes from bacterium, assembly GCA_030428825.1. Lineage (GTDB taxonomy): Bacteria > Planctomycetota > B15-G4 > B15-G4 > JADJEK01 > JAUIEL01. The sequence continues at coordinate 4,222 of JAUIEL010000306.1, read as the reverse complement.
CTCGACCTGTTCCAGCTGTTCGAGCACACGCGCACCGACGGCCGGTTCCGGACGCGCCTCCTCGGCCTCCTCGACGAGCCGTGGTCCGGCCTGTACGCCCGCTTCGGCCGGGTCGACGAGCGCGGCGAGACGGTCGAGGAGTGGAACCACCTCTTCCCGATCTGGTTCCACGGCGAGGACGCGAAGGAGGAGCTCCGGGTCCTGTTCCCGCTGTTCGGCCACCTGGAGGAGCGGGCCGGCCGCGAGAAGACATGGATCGTCCCGCCGCTCCTCGCGCACGAGTCCGACCCGGCGCGCGGCCTGACCGCGTGGGACGCGCCGTGGCCGCTGTGGCGGTACGAGCGGCGGGACGGCGACGACCCCGGGTGGCACCTCCGCCTCCTCCCGCTCCTCTGGTTCACGAAGCGGGAGTCGGCCGACGTCGAGGTGATCCTCCCGCTCTGGTACCGGATCCGCGACGCGTCGTCGGAGTCGGTCCACCTCGTCCCGCTCTGGGGACGGCACCGCGAGGCGCACGGCGCGTTCGAGCGGACGTTCGTGCTGCCGCCGCTCTGGATCGACACCGAGGACGCGCGGAACGGCCTCGACCGGACCGACGTCGTCTGGCCGCTGGCGCGGTTCGAGACCCGCGACGGCGGCGCGCACCGCCGCGTCTTCCCGCTCTTCTGGTTCGATCGCGAGGGAGACCGCTCCCACCTGAACGTCCTCGGCCTCTTCGACCGGACGACGGACGCCGACCGGGCTTCGACGCTCCTCTGGCCGGTCCTCGGCTCGGTCGAAGACGACGACGGCCGCCGCACGAGCGTCCTCCCGCTGCTCGACGCCCGCTTCGTCACCGGGGACGCGCCGGTCGGCGACCAGACCTCCGTCCTCTGGCCGCTCTCCTCGTTCGAGCGGGACGGCGACGAGACCGCGCGCTGGATCTTCCCGTTCCTCTGGTGGTTCGACGACGGGGACGGCGACGGCCGGCGGCACCTCTGGCCGCTGATCGGGCGCGACGAGGAGGACGGCCTCGTGACGTGGTCGACGCTCTGGCCGCTCTTCGCGCGCGGCTCGACCGACGACGGGACGCGCTCGCGCACGAACGTCCTCTGGCCGCTCGGCGGCGCCCGCCGCGCCGAGGGGAGGGCGACGCGGTGGTTCTTCCCGCTCTTCTACGACCGCGCGTCCGACGGCGAGGTCGGCCCCTCCCGCCGCACCTGGGTCCTCTGGCCCCTCTTCTCCCGCACCGCCGACGCCGACGGTTCGAGCCTCTGGCACTCCCTCTTCCACCTCGTCCGCCACGAGCACGACCCCGCCCGCGCCCTCACCGAACTCTCGATCCTCGGCGGCGTCTACCGCGACCGGACCGAGGGAACCCGGACGACACGCTCGCTCGCGTTCCTGTTCGGCTACGAGAGAGAAGGCGAGGACTCGACGCTGCGCCTCTTCCACCTCGTCCCGATCCGGTGGTAGAGGAAGCAACGAGAGCAAGGGAGAGCAGGGGAGAGCAGGGGAGAGTCCCCGAGCACCGGAGTCGGTGGAGAACGTGGAGTCCACACCGGGACCGAGCGCCTCGTGGGCCCCCCGACCACGACTCGAGTCCTCGCCCGCTCTCCCCTGCTCTCCCTTGCTCTCTCCTGCTCTCCCCTGCTCTCCCCTCCTACTGCACCATCACCTGATCGCCCGAGAAGCCGCCCGCGAAGTCCTCCACCGACACCGCGAACGCGCCGGTGACTCCCTGGTTCACGACCGGACCGAGCGTCTTCAGCGTGTAGACGTTGCCGTCGAAGGCGGTCGGGACGAACGCGGGGAGGGCGACCGCGAACGGGAACTCGACCAGGTTGAGCGAGGCGCGGAGCTTCGTCAGGTCGAGGTCGAAGAAGCCGTTCGGATCGCCGAGGCGCAGCACGAGGAAGCCGCCGCCGTCGATCGAGAGGTCGCAGACCGGTTGGTTCGCGGTGACGGTGCCCGGGTGGTTGACGACGGTGACGGCGTCCGGGTCCGCCGCGCCGCCGCCGGGGATCGGGACGCCGTTCGAGTCGGTCTCGCCGGGGAGGACGTCGACGAACCGCACGAACCGGATCGCGGACAGGTCGACCGCACCGGAGACGACCAGCGGGTCGCCGGCGAGCTCGGCGAGGTCGAACGCCTCTCCGCCGGCCCGCACCGGGTCCTCCGGCGGGATCGAGTTCGTGGCGACGTTCGCGAGGACCGGCATCCCGCCGAGGAGCCCGGCGAACGAACCCATCCCCGTCCCCGTCGCGGCGTGGACCGAGCTCGGGAAGCGGGCGAAGCTCACGCCGTCGCTCGAGACCTCCACGAACGCGAGCTCGGCGAACACGGACGCGCCGCCGCCGACGACGAAGCCGTTCTCGTACGCCAGGAAGTCGGCGCCCGGGCCGTCCTGGACGACGACGTTGAAACCGACCGTGACCGAGCCGGCGTCGCCGAGCACGCAGACGTGCAGCCCGCCGGCTCCGAGGCCGCCCCCCTGCGGGCCGCCGAGGAGGTTCGACGCGGGGAACGAGGCGCTCGCGCCGGGGCCGGGGGTGAACTGGGCGACGGTGGTCGCGAACTCGCTCGCGGAGAGCGGCGACGAGACGGAGACCGAGACGGAGAGGAGCGCGACGGGCATCGCGCGACGGGCGAACGGGAACGACATGGAGGACTCCCTCGGGCCGGACGTCACACGCGTCCGGACGGACCAGGCTCGGCGGCGAGGGATCGGGGGCGGGGAGTCCGGCCCGGAGGGACCGTCCTCGAGGCGCCCAATCCGCGAGACGCCGAGACCGAACTTCCCTTCGGCCAGATGTTCTGGCTCGTGGATCGTCCTCGGGAGCCGCCTTCCCGTCCGGTCGACGCGACCGGGACAGTGGCCTGAGGGCTCCGTCGTCCCCACTCACAGCGGCGGGACCGCGCCGGATTCGCACCGGACTTCCCTGCGCCGAAGGTGTGCGGGGAGTGTGGCGCCGCGGCCCCGGCGTGTCAACGGCCGAGGCGGCGCGGAATGTCGCCGTCCGCCCGAGCCGCCCTCACGGGCGAACCGCCGGCCCGTAGAATGACCGCATGGACGTCCCCGAGGCCGACCGCGAGACCGCCGCGCGCCACCCGATCTTCGCGGCGCTGCTCCGCCGCCCGGTGACGGCGTTGATGTTGTTCGTCCTGCTGTTCGTGCTCGGCGCCGTCTCGTACGACCGGATCCCGATCCTCCTCTTCCCGAAGGGGCTCTCGGACCCGGAGATGACGGTCTGGGCGGAGTACCCGAACGCGTCGCCGCACGAGGTCTCCGAGAAGGTCACCAGGCCGATCGAGGACGCGGTCCGCACGATGCCCGGCATCACGCGGGTCCAGTCCCGCTCCTCCGCGAACAACGCCCGGATCCGCGTCCGGTTCTCGTCCACGACGGACATGGACCAGGCGTACAACGAGCTCTCCGACCGGCTGGAGCGGACGAAGCCGAGCTTCCCGGACGAGGTCGAGAACGTCGGGATCTGGCGCTGGAACGACTCCGAGATGCCGATCTTCTGGCTCGGCATCCTGTACGACGACGACGTCGACGACCCGTTCGGGACCGTCGAGGACGTCATCCAGCCGCGCCTCGAGTCGGTCGACGGCGTCGCGCAGGTCCGCGCCTGGGGCATGGTCCAGGACTCGGTCCGGATCTTCGTGACCCCCGAGAAGCTCCGCTCGCACGGGGTCGGCCTGTACGAGGTCGTCTCCGCGCTCCGCCGCGACAACTTCACGCTCCCGGCCGGCAGCATCGAGGACGGGGGGAGCGAGTTCCTCCTCCGCATCGACTCGTCCTTCCGTTCGCTCGACGAGATCCGCGCGTATCCGGTCCGGACGAACGTCCAGGTCGGCGACGTGGCCGAGGTGACGTTCGCGCGCTCGTACCGCGACCAGGTGAGCCGGGTCAACGGGAAGTTCTCGATCACCACGGTCGTCAACAAGGAGTCGGACGAGAACACGGTCGACGTCTGCCGCCGGGTGACCGATCAGCTCGCGCAGCTGGAGGAGGACCCGCGCCTCGCCGGCTACTCGTTCAACGTCTACTTCGACCAGTCGGAGATGATCGTCAGCGCCCTCGACAACCTGAAGGGGTCGATGAGCTGGGGCGCGCTGTTCGCGATCCTCGTCCTCTACCTCTTCGTGCGCCGGCTGGCGACGACGCTCATGGTGGCGGTGGCGATCCCGGTCTCGCTCATGGGGGCGATGGTCGCGGGCTACTTCACCGGGTTCA
>JAUIEL010000944.1 GCA_030428825.1 bacterium | reverse complement strand
GGTCGCGCGGAGCCCCGCCTCGCCGGTCTCGACCGCGGTCCGCGCGTTCCGGAGATCGCGCTGCGAGACCGCGTTCTCCCGCGCCGCCGCCTCGAGCGCCTCGAGGTCGCGCCGCAGGTTCGCCAGTTCGGCCCGCCGCGAGGCGAGCGTCGCCCGCGCCTCCGCGATCCGCGCCTCCTGCTCCCGCTGCTGCTGGAGCAGGCGGCGGGTGTCGGTCCGCGCCAGGAGGTCTCCCTCGGCGACCGCCGCCGCCTCCTTCACCGTGAGTTCGACCAGGGGCCCCTCCTCCAGCGCGGCGAGCGTCGCCGTGGCCGCCGCCCGGAGCGAGCCGATCACCCGCTCGCGCGGCTGGACCGCCTCCGCCCGGACGACGTCGACGTAGACCGCGGCCGGCGGCGCCTGACCCCGGGCGTCGGCGGCGGACAGAATGGGGACCAGCAGGCCGAGCACCCCGGAGAGGGCCGGGGACACGGGCGGACCGGAGGGGAGGGGCGTTCGGGACACGATCGATTCCCAGGTTTCGAAACGAAGGGTTCCGATATATAAAGAGCCCTGCGTCGTCGACAACCTATAAAACGAAACTCATCGTTTCCTTACACCCCCGGCCCTCCGGCCGGGGTTTCAGGTGCGAGCCGGCCACGCCGGGTGCGCCGCCTCCCCTCAGCGAGAGAAAACCGTCGGATGAAGGGTTCGGAAGCGCGAAAAGGTCGATCGCCCGGGCGGCCCCGATCGGAGCAGGCCCGTCGCGCGATCCTCGACGCGGCGTACGCCCTCCTCCGGCGCGACGGCCTGCGCGCCATCTCGATGGACTCCCTCGCCCGGGAGGCCGGCGTCAGCAAGGCGACGATCTACCGCTGGTGGCCGTCGAAGGAGTCGGTCCTGATGGAGGGGTACCTCCACGCGGTGGAGGTCCGGATCTCGTTCCCGCGGACCGATTCGCCGTTCGACGACCTCCGGACCCAGCTTCACCGGGTGATCGACGCGCTCGCGGGACCGGACGGGGAGATCCTGCGCCAGATCATCGCCTGCGGCCAGTACTGCCCGGAGGTCCTCGACGCGTTCCGGAAGTCGGTCCAGGAGCCGCGCCGCCGCGACGCCCGCGCGATGCTCGAGCGGGCGATCGACCGCGGGGAGGTCCGGAACGACGTCGACGTCGACGTCGCCATCGACGCGATCTACGGCCCGGTCTTCCACCGCCTCCTGACCGGACACGGGCCGCTGGATCACGGGTACGCGGACGCGACGATGGACACGGTCGTCCGGGGGCTGAGGGGGGACGGAGGGGAGCAGGGGAGAGGCCGCTGACGCGGAGAGGGTCGGGACCGGCTGGGGGAAGAGACGCCGACGTCCGCCGTCGAGTTCACCCGTTCATGGGTTCCCATCCGCATTCCCCCCAATACCCGGAATCGGGTGAGGAAGTCCGAAGCGGGCGAGGCGGGGGCCGGGAAGGGGAGGTGGCTCCGAGAGCGACCCCGCAGCGCGACTCGTCCCTTCGCGGAGACCACGCCGGGCGCATCGCGCGA
>JAUIEL010000305.1 GCA_030428825.1 bacterium | reverse complement strand
TGCGCGGGAAGCGGTACAACCGCGAGACCCTCGAGATCGAGTACCGCGGCAAGAACGTCCGCGACGTCCTCGACATGACGGTCGAGGAGGCGGTCGCCTTCTTCGAGCACCACCCGAAGCTGTCGCGCATCCTCGGCACGCTGCACGACGTCGGCCTCGGGTACGTCGCGCTCGGGCAGACCGCGACGACGCTCTCGGGCGGCGAGGCGCAGCGCCTGAAGCTCGCCTCCGAGCTCGCGCGCCCCGGCACCGGGCGGACGCTGTACATCCTCGACGAGCCGACGACCGGCCTCCACTTCGCCGACGTCGAGCGCCTGATCGACGCCCTGCAGGTCCTCGTCGACGCGGGGAACACGGTCGTCGTGATCGAGCACAACCTCGACGTGGTGAAGGTCGCCGACTGGATGATCGACCTCGGCCCGGAGGGGGGCGCGGGGGGCGGCGAGGTCGTGTTCACCGGGACGCCGCGGCAGGCGGCGCGGCGGAAGCGGTCGTGGACCGGGCGGCTCCTGAAGGAGTACCTCGCCCCGGCGGCGCCGAACCCGAACCCGATCGTCCGGAGCGCCGAGGACGACGGCGGACGGGCGCTGAACGTCCACGGGGCGACGAAGAACAACCTGCGCCGGGTCGACGTGTCGGTGCCGCACGGCTCGTTCACGGTCGTGACCGGCGTGTCGGGGTCCGGGAAGACGTCGCTCGCGTTCGACACGATCTTCGCCGAGGCGCAGCGCCGGTTCGTCGAGTCGATGTCGACGTACGCGCGGCGGTTCCTCTCCCGGATGGACCGGGCGCCGGTCGATCGGATCGAGGGGCTCGCGCCGGCGATCGCGATCGATCGGAAGGCCGGCTCGCGCAACCCCCGCTCGACGGTCGCGACCTCGACCGAGATCCACGACTACCTCCGCGTCCTGTACGCGCGGGTCGGGACCCCGCGCTGCCCCGACTGCGGCGAGGTCCTCCTGGCGCGGGCGCCGACCGAGGCCGCGAAGGACGCGCTGAAGCGGTTCGACGGCCGGCGGGTCCGCGTGCTGGCGCCGCTCTGGCGGTCCGACTTCGCGTCCGACACGGCGTGGGACGACCCGGCGCTCCTGGCCGACCGGGCCGAGGACCTGAGGAAGGCCGGGTTCGTCCGGGTGTCGATCGACGGCGACGAGCGGCGGCTCGACGAGGAGCTCCCGGACGCGGCCGGCGCCGACCTCCTCGAGCTGGTCGTCGACCGGCTCGGCGTGAGGAAGGGGGCGCGGGTCCGGCTCGCCGACGCGTTGGAGGAGGCGTACCGGGTCGGCAAGGGGATGGCGGTCGTCCGGGACGTCGACGGCGAGGAGACGGTCTACACCGACGACCCGCACTGCCCGACGCACGGGGCGCGGCTCGACGACGACCTGCATCCCCGGATGTTCTCGTTCAACTCGCACCTCGGCGCGTGCGAGACGTGCGACGGGCTCGGCCGCGTCGACCGGGCCGACGTCGACCGCCTGGTCGTCCGCCCGGAGAAGCCGCTCCTGTTCGGCGCGCTCGCCCTGCGACGGATCGATCTGCAGCGGCTCGGCGCGTACGAGGTGCTGAAGGTCCTCCTCGACGAGCTCGGCGTCGATCGGCGGACGCCGTTCGAGAAGCTGCCGCCGCGGGCGCGGAGGGCGGTCCTCGAGGGGTACGACCGGCCGATCTCGGTGAACGTGAAGCGGGAGTCGCGCACGCGGAAGCGCGAGTACGTCTACGAGGTCGAGTGGGAGGGGCTCCTCGCGCGCGTCGCCCGGAAGTACCGCGGGGGCGAGGACGGCGGGTACTGGAGGCGGTGGCTGGCGCCGTACGTGGCCGAGGGGGAGTGCGACGAGTGCGACGGCGAGCGGCTGAACCCGCTCTCGCGGGCGGTCGAGGTCGGCGGGGAGACCATCGGCGCGGTGGCGCGGAAGACGGTCGCGGAGGCGGCGTCGTTCTTCGCCGGGCTCCGGGTGAAGGGGGCGCGGCGGGCGGTCGCCGCCGAGCTGGTCCGCGAGGTGCGAAACCGGCTCGACGTCCTGAACGACATCGGGCTCGGCTACCTCGAGCTGGCGCGCTCCTCGGCGACGCTGTCGGGGGGCGAGGCGCAGCGGATCCGACTCGCGACGCAGCTCGGGAACCGCCTGGTCGGGGTGCTGTACGTCCTCGACGAGCCGACGATCGGGCTGCACCCGCGCGACACCGGGATGCTCCTCGACACGCTGAAGGGGCTCCAGAAGCTCGGGAACACGATCCTGGTGGTCGAGCACGACCTCGACGTCATCCGCGCCGCCGACTGGGTGATCGACGTCGGGCCGGGCGCGGGGCACCGCGGGGGGACGATCCTGGCCCAGGGGTCGCCGGCCGCGATCGCCGCCGACGAGCGCTCGCTCACCGGGAAGTACCTCTCCGGCGAGAAGGAGGTCGTCGGGGCGCCGGCCGAGCGTCCCCTCGACGGCCCGGCCATCCGCCTGCGCGGCGCGTCGCTGCACAACCTGAAGGACGTCGACGTCGACGTGCCGCTCGGCGTCCTGACGTGCGTGACCGGGGTCTCCGGCTCCGGGAAGTCGACGCTGGTGATGGACGTCCTCGAGCCGGCGCTCCGCACGAAGCTCGACGGGCGCACGCCGAAGGGGGCGCTCCGCTCGCTCGAGGTGCCGCGGACGCTGAAGGGGCTCTCGGTCGTCGACCAGTCGCCGCTCGGGCAGACCCCGGCCTCGAACCCGGCGACGTACACCGGCGTGTTCGACGCCATCCGGACCGTCTTCGCGTCGACGCCCGAGGCGCGGATGAAGGGGTTCACGCGGCGTCGCTTCTCCTTCAACCAGGCCGGCGGCCGGTGCGAGGCGTGCGAGGGGAAGGGGATGGTGCAGGTCGAGATGCACTTCCTGTCGGACGTCTACGTGCCGTGCGACGCGTGCGGCGGGAAGCGGTTCGACCGGGAGACGCTCGCGGTGACCTACGGCGGGCGGTCGATCGCCGACGTGCTCGAGATGGAGGTCGACGAGGCGGTGGCGTTCTTCGAGAACCACCGGAAGGTGAAGGGGCCGCTCGAGCTCCTGCGCGACGTCGGGCTCGGGTACCTGCGGCTCGGCCAGCCGGCGACCACCCTCTCCGGCGGCGAGGCGCAGCGGGTGAAGCTCGCGGCCGAGCTCGGGAAGACCCGTCAGGGGTCGACGCTCTACCTCCTCGACGAGCCGACGACCGGCCTGCACCCCGACGACGTGGCGCGGCTCGTCGACGTGCTCTCCCGGCTCGTCGACGCGGGACACACGGTGGTGGTGATCGAGCACAACCTCGACGTCATCCGCGCCGCCGACCTGGTGATCGACCTCGGCCCCGAGGGCGGGGACGGCGGCGGGCGGCTCGTCGCGGCGAAGCCGCCGGCGGCGCTCGAGAAGGTGCGACGCTCGGCGACGGGGGCCCGTCTCCGGGCGACGCGCGCCGGACGACGGCGGAACGACCGGACGCGTGCGACGCGGGAGAGGACGGCATGACCGAGCCGTGGGACACGAACGGGACGGGGAAGCCGCTGACGGTCCAGGGGGACCGCACGGTCCTCCTCGAGGTGAACTCCGACGGCTTCCACGAGGCGCGGGACTTCCTCGCGCGGTTCGCCGAGCTCGAGAAGTCGCCGGAGTTCTTCCACACGTACCGCATCACGCCGCTGTCGATCTGGAACGCCGCGGCGGCCGGCCTCGACGCCGACGCGATCCTCGAGTTCCTCCGCGCCCGGTCGCGCTACCCGGTCCCGCCGAACGTCGAGCGGGACGTCCGCGAGAACATCCGGAAGTACGGGCTCCTCCGGCTGGCGCGCGACGACGAGGGGATCTGGCTGGAGTCGTCCGACGCGGAGCTCCTCCGGGACGTGACGCGGAACGCCGCGGTGAAGAAGCTGGTCGGCCGCTCGGAGTCGGGCGAGCGGCTGCTCGTGCCGCCGGAGATGCGCGGCGAGGTGAAGCAGGCGCTGATCCGGATCGGCTACCCGGTCGAGGACCTCGCGGGGTACGTCGTCGGCGCGCCGTTCGAGCTCCGCCTGCGGAGCACGTCGCGGCGGGACGGCACGCCGTTCCAGCTCCGTCCGTACCAGCGCGACGCGGCGGACGTCTTCTACGCCGGCGGCTCGGAGAAGGGCGGCTCGGGGGTGATCGTCCTGCCGTGCGGCGCCGGGAAGACGATCGTCGGCCTCGCCGCGATGCAGCGGGTCGGGGCGAAGACGCTCGTCCTGACCACCAACGTGGTCGCGGTCCGGCAGTGGAAGAACGAGCTCCTCGACAAGACGGAGATCCCGGAGGAGGAGATCGGGGAGTACACCGGCGAGACGAAGGAGGTGAAGGCGGTCACGATCGCCACGTACCAGATCCTGACGTACCGCCGGAAGAAGACCGACCCGTTCGTCCACTTCGACCTCTTCTCGATGAACGAGTGGGGGCTCGTGGTCTACGACGAGGTCCACCTCCTCCCGGCGCCGGTCTTCCGGGTGACCGCCGAGATCCAGGCGACCCGGCGCCTCGGCCTGACCGCGACGCTCGTCCGCGAGGACAAGAAGGAAGACGAGGTCTTCTCGCTGATCGGGCCGAAGAAGTTCGACGTGCCGTGGAAGGTGCTCGAACGACAGGGCTGGATCGCCCAGGCGAAGTGCATCGAGGTCCGCGTCCCGATCCCCGACGACCTGAAGCCGCAGTACCAGAACTCCGGCGCGCGCCAGCAGTTCCGCCTCGCGTCGGAGAACCCGGCGAAGGAGGACGTCGTCTCGCGTCTGCTCGAGAAGCACGCGGGAGAGCGCAAGCTCATCATCGGGCAATACATAGACCAGCTCGTCACGCTCTCCGAGCGGCTCGAGGCTCCACTCATCACCGGCAAGACGCCGAACAAGGAACGGGAGCGCCTCTACAAGTCTTTCCGAGAAGGTGAGATTCCGCTCCTCCTGGTCTCTAAGGTGGGAAACTTTGCAATCGACCTGCCGGATGCCTCGGTGGCGATCCAGGTCAGCGGGACCTTCGGATCGCGCCAGGAAGAGGCGCAGCGCCTCGGACGGATCCTCCGCCCGAAGTCGAACGGCACGTCGGCCTGGTTCTACAGCCTGGTGACCCGCGAATCGAAGGAGTCGGAGTTCGCCACCCATCGGCAGCTCTTCCTGACCGAACAGGGGTACTCCTACGAGATCGTGGACGTCGACCAGATGACACCGCCTCCCGAGCCGGACGGAGGACGATGAGCGACGCGAGAGGGACGCGTGCGCCGAGCCTGGAGCTGTTGCTCCGCGAGCGCACGCGGGACGAACTGTCGGAGTACTACTCGTTCTGGAACGGGCACCAACCCGCGCCCAGGACGTCGGACGCGCTGGTGGAGAGCCTCGTCTCCCGGATGACGGACGAGGAGTCGGTCCGGAAGCGGCTGAAGTTCCTCTCCAAGAAGCTCGTCGACCTCCTGAAGTTCCTCCTCCGCGACTCGGCGTTCACGGTGACGCGCGAGAACGTGCTGAACTCGCGGCTCTTCAATTACATGAGCCAGTACGAGGTCGAGGCGGCGTTGAACGCGCTGCAGAAGCGCGGCTTCGTGTTCCAGCTCTCGGAGGCGGCGAACAAGAAGCGCGAACCGGCGTTCGCGGTCCCCGGCGACCTCGGCGACGTCCTCTCCGCGTTCCTCTGGGACGAGGAGTGCCAGCTCGCCGACCTCTTCTCCCTGCGCGCGTGGCTGAAGCGGCAGGGGAACCTCGACCTGCAGGACGCCGGCGCGCGCCTGGTCCGCCCGTGCGAGCCGAAGGACGTCGACGAGGCGATCCAACGGCTCTGTCCGCCGGCCGAGATCGCGCACCGGATCCGCGCGCTCGACGACGAGATGCAGGCGGTCGTGGCGCTGGTGGCGGGGGAGGCCGGCGGCTTCTGCCCGAAGGGCCTGTACGACCGGCTGCGCGACGGCGAGATCAAGTGGGACCGCCGTCGGATCAAGGTGGCGCTCGAGTCGTCCCACCTCGGCACGGTGCGCCATCTCGCGCTCGGCGAGTACGGCATCAACCACTTCGACGACACGATCCTCGTCTTCGACGAGGTCGTCGCGGCGTGGCGGCGCGAGGTCGGTCCCGACCCGGCGCAGGACGTCGACGACGTCCGGACCTGCGGCGTCGACCTGATCTCGGACATCTCGAACTTCCTGTCGTTCGTCTCGCACAACCGGGTCCGGCTGACCCTGAACGGGCAGATCTACCGCACGGTCACCAAGAAGCTGACCGAGCAGTTCATCCTGAGCAAGAAGACCGAGTTCGCCGGGTTCGACTCGTTCCAGTACATCTACGACTTCTGCGTCGGGAAGAAGCTGGTCGAGCGGCGCGACGACCGGACGCTCCACATCACCGTCAAGGGACGGAAGTGGGAGAAGGACCCGCTCGAGCGGAAGCTGAAGATCCTCCTCGACCACGCGTACCGCGAGCCGCTCTCGGACGGCGACATGTTCCACGCGCCGAAGCTGCGCGACCAGCTCCTCGAGGTGCTCGGGACGCAGCAGGTCGGGACGTTCCTCGCCGGGAAGGCGCTCCCCGGGCAGGCGCGGAACGCGTACCTCGCCCGGCTCGAGGAGGACCACGTCCGCGACGCGTTCCAGAACCGTTACCAGTACGCGCCGACGGCGGTGATGCGCGACGCGGCGGGGCTCGCCCAGTCGCTCTTCCACTGGATGAAGGAGCGGCTCTACCTCCTCGGCGTCATCGACCTCGCCTTCAAGGCGGAGGCGCCGGTCGCGGTCCGCCTGACGCCGCTCGGGGCCCGCGCCCTCGGCCGCTCGATCCCGGCCGACCTCGTCGCGCAGGGGCGGCCGCTGATGGTCAACCCGGACTTCGAGGTCCTCCTCTTCCCCGAGCAGGGGGACACGTACGACCTGATCACCAAGCTCGACCGGTTCGCCGAGCGGACCAGCTCCGACTCGGTCTACCGGTACAAGGTGACGGCCTCGTCGATCGAGAAGGCGGTCGCCGAGGGGATCGACGTGTCGGAGATCCTCCGCCTCCTCTCCGAGAACGCGCGCGGCGCGATCCCGCAGAACGTCGTCTACTCGGTGAAGGAGTGGGCGGGGCACGTCCGGTTCGTGACCGCGCGCCGCATGGTCGTCCTCCGCGGGAAGAACCGCGAGATCATGGACCGCGTGCTGCGGACCCTCTCCGCCCGGAACGTCGGCTCGGAGCGCCTCTCGCCGACCGCGATCGTGGTCGAGGAGTCGGCCGACCTGAAGGAGGTCGAGGGCGATCTCTCGACGGACGGCGTCTTCCTCGAGGGGCTCGCCCAGCCGAACGGGAACGGCCACGCCGAGGCCGCGGCGGACGACGGGGACGACGAGGGAGACGACGGCCTCGACCCCTCGGACGACGGCGGCTCGGAGTGAGCCGTTGGACCCCGCGCGGCTGCGCCTCGTCTGCGTGACCCCCGGGTCGGGCGACGTCGCCGCCCTCGAGCGACTCGCCGACGCCGCCCTCGACGGCGGCGCGACCGCGGTCTGGCTGCGCGAGCGCGACCTCGAGGACGCCGACCTCGAACGGCTCGCTCGATTCGTCGGCGACCGCGGCGGGCTCGCGATCGTCTCCGGCCGCGCGGTCCCCGGCGCGCACGCCGTGCACCTCGGATTCCGGGACTCGTCGCCGGCGGAGCGGCGCCGGCCGGCGGAAGGAGGCCCCGCGGTCGGCTTCTCGGCCCACGATCCGCTCGACGAGGCGGCGATCGCCGCGTCCGACTACGTCACGCTCTCGCCCCTCTTCCCGACCCCGAAGGCGCCGGCCGCTCCGGGGCCGCTCGGCGTCGAGCGGTTCGCGGCGCTCGCGCGGACGATCGACCGCCCGGTCGTGGCGCTCGGCGGCATCGACGCGACGACCGCCGTGTCCGCGCTCGACGCCGGCGCGG
>JAUIEL010000304.1 GCA_030428825.1 bacterium | reverse complement strand
CAGGTCGAGTAGAACGCGCGGGTGAACGCCAGCGTCTCGGAGACCGTCAGCCGCGGGTCGAGCTGTTGGCGCTCCGACACGTAGCCGACCGCGGCCCGCGTCTCCTCGTCGAGCGCGGCGACCGGCGACCCGAGCACCTCGATCGTCCCCGCGTCGGAACGGAGCAGCCCGACCAGGCACCGGAGCGCGGTCGTCTTCCCCGCCCCGTTCCGGCCGAGCAGCGCGGTCACCGACCCCCGGGGGACCGAGAACGTCAGTCGGTCGAGCGCGCGCACGCCGTCGAACGCGCGCGTCACCTCGTCGAATCGAACGGCGGTCGCATCCACGTCAGGCCTCCTTCGCGGCGCCCCGCCGGGCGCCGTACACGTCGTCGATCTCGCGGCTCGCCAGCCGCCGCACCTCGTCCTCCGGGACCCGCAGCCCCTTCGCCTCGGTCACGGCTCGTCGGAGCTCCGCCGCGGCCCTCGCGAGCCGCTCCGCTTCCGGGAACGCCTCGCCCCGCTCCGCGTCGGCCCGCACGAACGTCCCCTGTCCCCGCCGGCTCTCGATCACGGAGTCCCGCTCGAGGTCGAGGTACGCCCGTTGGACCGTCGTCGGGTTCACCACGAGCTGCTCGGAGAGCGCCCGGACCGACGGCAGCCGATCCCCCGGGGCGAGCTCCCCCGACGCCACCGCGGCCCGCACCTGATCGGTGATCTGGCGGTAGATCGGGAGTCCGCTGGAGGCGTTGATGGTGATGAACAAGTGGCTTAGGTCGGAAGTCGGGTGCTGTGTATGGGTGTATGGTATCACCCATACACTGGATGTCAACCCGGACGAGCGCGTGCGAGCGGTCCCCTCCGCGCGGACCGCTCGCGCGCGCCATCCTCGACACGGAAGACCGGGGACCGGACGCCGGGGAACGGGAGAGGGAGGGGAAGACCGGGTCGCGGAAAACCGGGATCGCGGAAAGCCGGGCCACGGGAGCGGGCGCCGGGTCGCGGGCCCCGGACCCTCGGTCAGGGGCGTTGCCGCCCGGTCTTCCGGTGTCCGGTCTTCCGGTCACCCCCGACCCGGTTCCCGCTCCCGCTCCCCGGCGTCCGGCTTCCGGCCAACCGTTCCCCGGCCTTCCCCTCCCTCTCCCGTTCCCCGGCGTCCGTGAACCCGGCGTCCGACTCACGGGCCTCGCCGACGGCACGGCTTCGGTTTCCGGGCACGGGCACGGGCACGGGCACGGGCACGGGCGAGCCCCAGCCCTCTCAGCGCCTTCCCGCCCCCGGCCCCCGATCCCCGGCCTCCGGCCCCCCTCGCAGCCAGTCGGCCATCGTCCGGTGCAGGTGCTCGCGCTGCTTCTTCGCCCGCACCGAGTGCCGGTTCCCGGGGTAGAGCATCATGTCGAACGGCTTCCCGGCCTCTTGCAGCGCGAGCGCGAGGTTCAGCGTGTTCTGCAGGTGGACGTTCTCGTCGATCGTGCCGTGGATCAGGAGGAGGTCGCCGTGGAGGTCCGCCGCCGCCTTCACCACCGACGACGTGCGGTACCCCTCGGGGTTCGCCTGCGGCGTGTCCATGTACCGCTCGGTGTAGATCGTGTCGTAGTACCGCCAGTCGGTGACCGGGGCGCCCGCGACGCCGCAGCGGAACCGCTTCGAATGGGTCAGCGCGTAGGCGGTCATGTAGCCGCCGTAGCTCCAGCCCCAGATCCCGATCCGCGACGGGTCGACGAACCCCATGTCGACCAGCGCGTCGAGGCCGTCCTCGAGATCCCGGAGCTCCTGGGCGCCGAGGTTCCGGTAGACCCCCTTCACCGACTCGAGTCCCTTCCCGCTCGCGGAGCGGTTGTCGCAGACCCAGACGACGACGCCCCGCTGGGCGATCATCTGGTGGAAGAGCATGTTCCGGTTCCCGTAGCGATCCTGCACCTGCGGCGCGTGCGGTCCGGAGTAGGTGTGGCAGAGCACCGGGTACTTCCGCGACGGGTCGAAGCCGGGCGGCTCGAGGAGCATCGCCTCCATGACGAACCCGTCCCGCGTCTCGACCTGGACGAAGCGGGGGTCGTTCAGGCCGTACGGCGCGAGCGGTTCGGTCGTCCCCTCGGCGACGACGCGGACCTTCGACCCGTCGGCCCGGCGGACCTCCACCCAACCCGGGTCGTTCAGGGACGACCAGCGATCGACGAACAGGTCGAACGTCGGCGAGAGCGAGACGCGATGCTGCCCGTCCTCCTCGGTCACGCGGACCGGGTCGCCCCCGGCCAGCGCGACGTGGAACAGCTTCCGGCCCTTCACGTCGTCCCGGTCCCCCGAGAACCAGACGACGCCGCGCGCCTCGTCGATCCCGTGCACCTCGTCGACCTCCCACTCCCCCGCCGTCAGCCGTCGCTCGAGCGCGCCGTCCTTCCCGTACAGATAGAGGTGCCGGTGGCCGTCGCGCTCCGACAGCCAGACGAACCGCTCGCCGTCGTCGGTCCAGAACGGCGCGTCGGTCGGCTCGATCCAGACGCCGGTCGCGTCGCGGAACAGGACGGTCGACTTCCCGTTCGCCGGGTCGGCGAGGACCACGTCGAGCCAGGTCTGGATCCGGTCCTGCACCTGCGCGACGACCCGGCCGCCGTCCGGCGTCCAACCGACCCGCACGATCAGGATGTCGCCGTGCGCGTAGCGGGAGAGGTCGACCCACGTGACGTCGCCGCCGCCCGCGTCGACCACGCCGAGCCGGACCCGCGGGTTCGGGTCGCCCGCCTTCGGGTAGCGCCAGCGCTCGACGTCGGGACGCGTCTCGCGATGGTCGACGACGACGTACTCCGGCACCGGCGACTCGTCGAGCGCGAGGAACGCGAGCCGCCGCGAGTCGGGCGACCACCAGAACCCCTGCCAGTTGCCGCGCCCGTAGATCTCCTCCTGGTAGACCCAGTCGAGGCGGCCGAGGAGGGTGTTCTCGTCGCCGCCCGACGTGAGCGCGCGCGGCGTCCCGCCCGCAGTCGGGACGACGTGCAGGTCGGAGCCGCGGAGGTACGCGACCCAGGCGCCGTCGGGCGAGAGCGTCGCGCCGACCTCCTCGATCGGGTCGTGCGTCAGGCGGACCGCCCGCTCCGCGCCGAGCCGCCAGAAGAAGAGGTCGTTCTTCCGTTCGAGCAGGACGCCGTCGTGGGCGTCGGTGAACGTCGGAGAGCCTCCCCGGCTCCACCGCTTCGCCTCGTCGTCCGTCACCGACGGGAGGGCGGCGAGCGCGGACGCGAACGCCGCCGCGTCGATCAGCGGGCGCTTGGCGCCGGTCTCCGCGTCGACGAGGACGATCGACTTCGCCTCCGCGCCCTCCTCCAGTTCGTCGTGCGCGATCCACGTCCCGCCGTCGAGCCAGCCGAGGCGGCGCGGCTCCTCCGGGCCGAGCTTCTCGCCGAGCGTGAAGACGTCCTCGAGGGTCAGCTCCTTCGGCCCGTCCACGACCGCGTCCGGGGGCGGCGCGTCCTGGGCGGAGAGGAGCGGCGCGAGGCCGAGGGCGGCGAGGGCGAGGACGGGAGGGCGGGCGACGGTCATCTTGTTCCTCGGGTCGACGGAGCGGTTCGACCAGCCTACCGAGTAGGCTCGGCGGCATGAGCACCGGGACGACGGTCTGGACGATCGGACACGGCGCGCGCACGCTCCCCGACCTCGTCGCCGTCCTCGCGGAGGCGAGGGTCGACGTGCTGGTCGACGTTCGGGCGCGCCCGGCGTCCCGCCGCCACCCGCAGTTCGCCCGCGCCTCGCTCGAGGAGAGCCTCCCCGAGGCGGGGATCGCGTACGCGTTCGAAGGGCGCGACCTCGGCGGGTTCCGGGACGCGCCGCCCGACTCGCGCCACGCGGCGTTGAAGGAGCCGGCGCTGCGGGCGTACGCCGAGCACATGACGACCGTCGGGTTCCGCGCCGCCGCCGACCGGATCCTCGCCCGCGCCGCCGCGGCCCGCTCCGCGCTCCTCTGCGCCGAGCGCTTCCCGGTCGACTGCCACCGGTCGCTCCTCGCCGACCACCTGGTGGTCCGAGGCGCGCGGGTCGTGCATCTGATCGATGTCGGCACGCGACACGAGCATCGGCGCCACCGCGCGCTCCGCCTCGACGGGGACGTGCTGGTGTACGACGGCGGCCGCGGGCGCCAACGGACGTTCGGGTTCGACGACGCGGGCGGCACGACCGGACGGGAGGAGCGACGATGACCCGCGAGCGGACGTTCGAGGGGTCGGACGGGCGGCCGGTCCGGGCCGACCTCCACGAGGCGTCCCCGGACGCGCCGACGGTCGTGGTCGCGCACGGCTTCAAGGGGTTCCGCGCCTGGGGCTTCGTCCCGTGGCTCGCGGAGCGGCTCCGGGAGGCCGGGCTGAACGCGCTCCGGATCGACTTCTCCCACAACGGGGTCGAGTCCGTCGACTTCGACCGGCTCGACCTCTTCCTCCTCGACACGTTCTCGCGCCATCAGGACGACCTCCGCGCCGTCCTCGCGACGCTCGACGGCCCGATCGGTCTGCTGGGACACAGCCGCGGCGGCGCCGACGTGATCCTGCGCGCCGCCGATGACGTCCGCGTCGGCGCGGTCGCGACGCTCGCCGGGGTCGCCGACGCGTCCCGGACGTTCCCGGACGCCGAGGAGATGCTCCGGACGCTCGGCTACTACCCGGTCCCGAACGCCCGCACCGGCCAGACGATGCCGGTCGGGCGCCCCGCCTTCGACGACGCGCCGCGTCACGACGTCGTCGCCGCCGCGCGGCGGCTCGCGGGGCGACCGCTCCTCCTCGTGCACGGGGACGCCGACGAGTCGGTGCCGTGCGCGGACCTCGACCGGCTCGCCGAGGCGCACGGGGCGGCGGAGACGCTGGTCCTCGCCGGCGCCGGGCACACGTTCGGCGCGAAGCACCCGTTCGCCGGGCCGACCGAGCCGCTCGAACGGGCCGCGGACGCGGTCGCCCGGTTCTTCGCCCGCCATCTGGGTTAGGATCTGCGTCGAACCTCGTCTTCGCTCCCGGAGGAACCCGCATGCGCCCCGCCCGCCTCGTCTCGCTCGCCCTCCTCGCCGGCGTCGCCCTCGCCCCGCCGCTCGCCGCGTCCTCCGGCATCACCACCGTCCTCACGGCGGTCGACGGGAAGTGCATCACCACGAGCGGCCAGAACTTCACCGACAACCGGCTCCGCGCGTACTGGGGCACGGGGCTCGGCTCGGTCGACGGGTTCGTGAAGTTCGACCTCTCGTCGATCCCCGACGGCGCGACGATCACCTCGCTGAAGCTGACGACGTTCCACGAGCAGGGGTTCGGGAACCCCTCCAACGGGCCGGTCGTCAGCGTGCACCGCGTCCAGTCCGACGCCTGGTCGTCGAGCACGACGGGCGACGCCCATCCCGGGCTCGCGGAGAAGCTGACCCCGTCGAACCCCGGACCGTTCCCGTCGGCGGACCTCGTCCCGGTCGACTGGGACCTCGACGTGAACGCCGTGAACTGGTCCCAGGACCTCGCGGACGACCTCGACGCGCTCGCGCTCCACAACGACAACGCCGCCCAGTCCATCTACAGCTACGTCTACTTCTACAACGCCGCGCCGAACCCCGCGCCGCCGACCCTCACCGTCCGGTACACGACCGGGCCGCACCTCGAGGTCGCGAACTTCGTCGCCGGCCAGAACGGCGTCGTCACCCTCTCGAGCTTCACGCCGAACGGGCAGGCGGCCCTCCTCATGAGCGGCGCGCTCGGACCGCTGTCGATCTCGTCCGCCTGCGGCACGCAGTCGTTCGACGTCGGCCTGCCGGTCTTCGTCTTCTTCCTGCCGCTCGGCCCGACCGGGACGCTCACGCTCGCGGGAGCGCTCCCGTCCGACGCGACGGGGGTCACGCTCTACTTCCACGCCCTCGACATCCAGAGCTGCGAGCAGTCGAACGCGGTCCCGGTCACCATCGGCTGACCCGCGCTTGCCCGTCGGCGATCAACGCCAGACCGCGACCTCCTCGAGCGGCTTCCGCGCCAGGTCGGGGACGGTCGCGTCGGCGGCGGGGTGGCCGATCGGGAACAGGATGCTCGGCTTCTCGTTCGGCGGGCGGTCGAGCAGGCGGGAGAGGAACTGCATCGGGTTCGGCGTGTGGGTGAGCGTCGCGAGCCCCATGTGGTGCAGCGCGGCGACGAACAGGCCGCACGCGATCCCGACGCTCTCCTGGACGTAGTAGTTCTTCCGCTTCCAGCCGTCCTCCCTCATCTGGTACTGCTCGGCGAAGACGACGACGATCCACGGGACCGTCTCGAGGTACGGCTTGTGCCAGTCGGTCCCGAACGGGCGCAGCGCCTCGAGCCACTCGTCGGGCATCCGGTTCTCGTACGACTCCTTCTCCTCCTTCTCCGCCGCGACCCGGATCTCCCGCTTCAGCGCCGGGTCGGAGACCGCCACGAACCGCCACGGCTGCCGGTGCGCCCCGGACGGCGCGGTCGACGCGGTCCGGATCGCCCACTCGATCAGCTCCCGCGGGACCGGGTCGTCGGAGAAGAAGCGGACCGACCGCCGCCGCTCCATCTCGTCGTGGAACGCCCGCGCCCGGTCGAGCATCTCCGCCTCCGGGAGGCGGTCGGGGCGGAACGGGATCGGGCGGTAGTCGTTCGAGTCGCGGACGTCGGTCATCGGGTCCTCCGGAGCGCGACCAGAGCGTAGACGAACCCGACGCCGAGGAGGACGGACGCCGCGACCGGGAGCGAGGCCGGGCGGCCGAGGAGGAGGATCGACGGCCCGCCGGCGACGAGGAGCGCCGCCGCGAGCGCCTGGCCGAGGAAGAGCCCGGCCCCGAACCGCAGGCCGCGCGCGGGCGCCTCCCCGCCCCGCCGGCCCGCGAGCGACCGGACGATCGCCCCGGCGAGGACGGCGCCCGCGGCGCCGACCGGGAGGAGGAGTCCGACCGCCGCGAGGTACGCCGGCCTCCAGAGGAACGCCGCCCCGAATCCGGCGACGAGCGCGAGCGCCGCGGCGCCGTCGGTGAGCGCGCCGGCCGGCGGGACGAGCCCGGGCGTGAGGAGGCGGAACGGCCCGGCGAGCGCGAGCCCCGCCGCGGTGGCGGCGACGACGACGCCGGCCGCCGCGCCGAGCGCCGCGCGCGCCGGCGTCGCGCGGAGCCTCGCTCCGGCCGCGAACGCCTGCGCGAGGTCCGCGCCGACCGCGCCGGCGACGCCGACGGCGACGGCGACCAGCTCCGCCGCCGTCCGCTCCCCGGAGACCCGGAGCGCCGCGGCGCGGACCGCGACCGCGAGCGCGAACACGACGAACGGCAGCGCGGCCGCCCCGAGCCGGCCGGTCACGTGCGCGGCGATCGGCACCGCGAGGAACGACGCGCCGACGATCACGAGCACGGCCTCGACGTCGCCCCCGGGAGAGAGCGCGAGCGCCGTCGTCGCCGCGGCGAAGAAGAGGAACCGTGCCGGGGTCGAGAGGTCCAGCTCGGTCGGCGGGGTGAGGTCCTCGATTCGCGTCCCCTCGCCGCCGATCTCGAACCGGACCCGGAACGGCGCCTTCTCGCGGAGCATCGCCACCCACCCCGGGAGCGAGCGCGCGACCGCGCCGAGCCCCGCGCCGATGGAAGCCGCGACGGCGAGCGCCGGGCCCTCCCCGGAGGAGAGCGCTCCGCGCCCCGTCGTCGCGAGGAGCGCGACGACGGCACCGGCGGTCAGGAGCGCCGCCGCGCGGACGCCGCAGAAGTAGCCGAGTCCGAGGAGCGCGCGCGAGGTCCCGAGCGCGCCGAGCGGGGCGACGAGGAGGAGCGGGAGCAGGCCGCCGACCACCGCCCCCGCGACGACGGGGCCGCGCGCGGCGGCGGCCGGCTCCGCGCGGGGCGACGCGACGTCGGCCGCGGCCGCGGCCTCGGGGACCGGGAGACGCTCGGCGCGGACGAGCGTCCG
>JAUIEL010000303.1 GCA_030428825.1 bacterium | reverse complement strand
GTCGGGAGGGGCGAAGCACGTCGACAAGTTGGTCGAACTCCATCTGAAGTCGGGGGGAGCGGTCAGGATCCTGGTCCACGTCGAGATCCAGGCGACGGTGGAGCAGGCCTTCGAGCGGAGGATGTTCACCTACTACGTCCGCCTCCAGGCCTTGAACGAGCGTCCGGTCCTCTCGATCGCGGTCCTCGCCGACGCCGATCGGCGTTGGCGACCGTCGAGGTTCGACGCCCGCGTCCTGGGGAGAGGGGCCGACTTCCATTTCCACGCCGTGAAGCTCCTCGACTTCGAGGAGAGGCGGGCCGCGCTGGAGGAGAGCGACAACCCGTTCGCGGTCGTGATCCTGGCGCACCTGGCCGCGCTCCGTCGGGGGAGAGGGAGGCACCGGGTAGAATGGAAGGTGAATCTGGTCCGCCGTCTGCTCCGGGGCGGTTGGACGAAGGACGAGATCCATCACCTCTACCGCATCATGGACTGGCTCATGATTCTCCCGAAGGAACTCGAGCGGGCGTTCGAAGAAGAGGTCGCCCGGATCATGGAGGCGGAGGGAGTCCCCCTCCTCTCCAACATGGAGCTGAATGCGATCGCCAAGGGGTTGATCCAAGGCCGAGAGGAGGGGCGCGAGATGGGGCGCGCGGAAGGGCGCGAGGAAGGGCGCGAGGAAGGGCGCGAGGAAGGGCGCGAGGAAGGGCGCGAGAAAGGCCGAGAGGAGGGGCGCGAGAAAGGGCGTGAGGAAGGGCGCGAGGAAGGGCTCACGGAAGGGCGCGCGGAAGGCCGCGAGCAAGCGCGACGGGAGAGTCTGCTCCGCGTGATCGAGGCCCGGTTCGGCGAGGTTCGTGAGGAGCTTCGCCGGACGATCGAACGGCTCGACCCGGATCGGCTCTCCGACGCGGTCGCCCTGGCGGCGACCGTCCACGATCTCCGCGAGTTCGAGCTTCGCATCGGGGGCTGAGCGCTCCGACTTCGTTGGATCGACCGGGTCGAACACCCCGGAGTTACCTCGGAGACGGGATGGGGTACCGTCTCTCGACAATCCAGAACTCCGCTCGCGAGGTGCTCGATGCTCTCCCCCCTCGACACGCGTGGCGGTTCCGATCGCACCCTCCAGCGCGATGGCGCCGCCCTCGTCTCTCCGCCTTTCCCCGGCCGTCGGCCGTCTTCCCTCCCTCCCGGGATCGCCCGGCTCGTCCTCGAACATGCGAGGGTGCTCGCCCTCCGCTGGCGCGGGGAACTCCTGGTCTCCGAGGTCCTCGCCCGCCTGTGCGACGAGCACGAGCCGGCATTCCGTGCCCTTTGTGCCCGCGCGCGCGATCCAGGGCGCGTCGTCCGGTCGATTCTTCCGCGTCTCTGGGTCGAGGACTGACGCCGCCCCCGGCGTTGACCATCCCGGCCGGCCCGGGGCGTACACTCGACCTCCATGGTCGAGCCGGGCGACACGGACCTGCCGCCGGTCACCGGCGAGGTGACCGAACTCCTCTTCCGGGCCTTGGACCGGCGGGAGGATCTCGACGTCGAGGCGCTCTGTCGGGCGCGGCCGGAACACGCCGAGGAGATCCGCCGGCGCTTCGGTGCGATGCGCTCGGCGGTCGAAGCGGCGCGCGTCGCGGCCGACGGCGCGGCGAGCGCCGACGCGGCGTGGCGTCCGTTCCTCGACCGTCTCCGGGCCGGGGACGAGGGGGCGGACCGCTACCGGGACGAGGGAGAGCTCGCACGAGGCGGGATGGGGGTCGTGCGTCGCGTCTTCGATCGGCGTCTGCGCCGTGCGATCGCGCTGAAGAGGATCCTCGACCGGGAAGCCGGCGCGGCGGCGGTCGGGCGCTTCCTGGAGGAGGCGCAGGTCGCGGGCCAGCTCGATCACCCGGGGATCGTCCCGGTCCACGAGCTCGGGGTCGACGCCGACGGGCGCCTCTTCTTCACCATGAAACTGGTGGAGGGGGAGGAGTTCGGAGACGTGCTCGCGCGCGTCCGCCGCGGCGAGCCCGGCTGGACCCGGATGCGCGCCCTCGCGATCCTCCTCCGCGCGAGCGAGGCCGTCGCCTACGCCCACGCGAAGGGGGTGGTCCACCGCGACCTGAAACCCTCGAACATCATGGTCGGTCGTTTCGGCGAGACGTACGTGATGGACTGGGGTCTGGCGAGGATCGTCGGCCGCGTCGACGAGCACGACCTGCCGCCGGTCGAGTCGATGCGCGACGACGTCGATCCGGCGTCCCCCCTCCGGACGATGGCCGGCGAGGCGGTCGGGACGCCGTTCTTCATGGCCCCCGAACAGGCGCAGGGGCGCCTCGAGGCGATCGGTCCGGCGACGGACGTCTACGCGATGGGGTGCGTGCTGTATCGGCTCCTGACCGGTCTCCACCCGTACGAGGAGGCCGGCGTCTCGACGTCGCGCGAGGTGCTGGACGCGCTGCTGACGGGGCCGCCGGCGCGGCCCCGGCGCCTCGATCCGGACGTCCCGCCCGAGCTGGAGGCGATCTGCGAGCGGGCGATGGACCGGCGAGTCGACCGGCGGTACGCCACCATGGCGGAGTTCGCGGACGACCTCCGGGCGTTCCAGGAGAACCGTGTCGTCCGCGCGCACGCCACGGGGCCGTGGGCGGAGTTCGTGAAGTGGGTCGCCCGGAACCGGGCCGTCGCTCGGACCGCCGCGTTCGCCGTCGTGGCGTTGATCGGGTCGACGGCGTTCTTCGTGGCGAGGATCGACCGCGAGCGCCGGGCGGCGGAGGAGAGCGCGGAGGTCGCCCGGGAGGTGAACGCGTTCCTGACCGATGACCTCCTCGCCGCCGTGCGCCCCTCGCCGGAGGAGGGGCGGGGGCGGGACGTCACGATGCGTGAGGTGCTCGACGAGGCCTCGAGGCGCATCGAGGGGCGGTTCGAGGCGCGCCCGGCGGTGGAGGCGGCGATCCGACGGACGCTCGGCTCCTCGTACCTCGAGCTCGGCGAGCCGGCCGCCGCCGAGCCGCACCTCCGGCGGGCGGTCGTCGTGGAGAGCGCGCGGCACGGCCCGGGTTCCGCCGAGGCGCTGGCGGTGAGGAACTTCCTGGCGATGACGCTCCACGACCTCGGGCGGTACGACGAGGCGGAGCGTCTGCTCCGGTCGACCGTCGGCGCGGCGGCGGTCGCCCTCGGCGAAGACCATCCAGAGGTGCTGACGTACCGGTCGAACCTCTCCGTCGTCCTCCGGAAGCGGGGGAGTCTCGACGAGGCGGCGGAGATCGAACTCGACGTCCTCGACCGGAGGTCGTCTCGTGGGGACCTGTCGTCCGCCGTGCTCACCAACCTGAACGGGCTCGCGCTGCTGCACTACCGGGCGGGCCGGTACGACGAGGCCGAGGGGCTGCTCGAACGCGTGGTCCGGGAGGCGGAGACGTCGGTCGGGCCGTACGCGCCGGAGACGCTCACCTACGCGCAGAACCTCGCCGGGCTGTACGTGGAGCAGGGGCGGGGGGACGAGGCGGAGGAGATCTTCGTCCGGGCGCTCGAGGGGATGTCCGAGGTGCTCGGGCCGGACCACGGCCAGACGTTGAACGTGTCGAGGAACTACGCCGGGCTGCTGCGGCGTCGGCAACGGTACGAGGAGGCGGAGGCGCGGTATCGGGAGACGCTCGAGCGATACCGCGCGGCGTACGGCCCCGACCACGTCGACACCGCCGGCTGTCTACGGGACTTCGCGGTGCTGCTCCTCGACCGGGGGCGGGCGGACGAGGCGTCGCCGTTGCTCGAAGAGGCGCTCGATCGTCAGCGCCGGGTGTTCGGCCCGAACCACGAGAGCACGCTCTCGACGCTCAGCAGCCTCGCCGTCGTCCAGTATCGGCGGGGACTCGTCGAGGAGGCGGGGGCTCGGTTCGAGGAGCTGCTCGCCCGGCGGCGGGAGGTGCTCGGCGACGACCACCCCGCCACGTTGACCTCGATGGAGAACCTGATCGCGTTCCACCTCGAGCGAGGCGCGCCCGCGGCCGCGTCCGCCCTCGCCCGCGAGCTGCTGGAGCGGACGGCGGAGGACGACGCGCGCCGCGCCGTCCGCGAGGGGCTGCTGGAGCGGGCGCGCGCCGGAGAGGAGGACCGTGACTGAACGGGACGACCCGCTGATCGCGGCGGCCGGGAACGGCGACGCGGCGGCGATCGAGGAGCTCCTCCTCCGACACCTGCCGCACCTGCGGAGCTACGTGCGCCGGCAGGTCGGGCCGCTCGTCGCGGGGAAGGAGTCGCTCGCGGACCTCGTCCAGTCGGTCTGCCGCGAGGCGCTGGAGCGGGCGGCGGACGGGCGGCTCGAGCCGCGCGGGGAGGGGGAGTTCGTCGAGTGGCTCCACCGTGCGGCGATGCTGAAGATCCTGAACCGCCACCGCTACTGGTCGTCGGGGCGCCGCGACGAGGTCGTGCCGCTCGCCGACGACCGCCCCGCCGCCGACCGCTCGCCGACGGAGGGGGCGGTCGCCCGGGAGGAGCTCGACCGGTTCGCGGCGGCGTTCGCGCGCCTCGACCCCGACCAGCAGGCGATCATCGTCCTCGCCCACGTCGAAGGCCTCCCGCACCGCGTGATCGGCGAACGGCTCGGCATCGACGAGGCGCACTCGCGCACCCGCCTCTCCCGGGCGCTGGCGCGGCTGGCCCACCTGGCGGCGGGGCCGTGAGGCGAAGGATCCCGCGGCGGTCGAGCCCCCCTCCACCCTTCGCCCCCGTCGAGGCCGCGAGAAGGAACGAGCCCGGACCCTTCGCGTGGGGAGCCCGGGCCTCGTCTCCGGCGGTGGTCCGGGCGCCTCGGCCCGGCTCAGTTCCCGCCGAACCCGACGATGATCTCGGTGCCGCGCGTGAACGAGTAGCCGTGCGACGCGCCGGCGTCGCTCAGGATCGCCTGGACGTGGAGGCCGAGGCCGCATTGGTCCACCTCCCACGGCACGATCGCGTCGAGCTGCAGGCCGGCCTGTTTCACCGTGATCGGGAGCAGGATGCTCGCCTCGTTCAAGAGCGTGCCGCCGAGGCCCGTCGCGGTCGACTGCTTCGTGGCGCCGACCGCGAGGTAGCCGAACGACTTCGCGCCCGCCGTGTTGGTGATGAAGAGCCCGAACGGCGCGGCGAACGCGGGGTTCCACGTCACCTCGATGGTCGGGACGCCGTTCGTGCCGGTCCAGCCGTCGCCGTACTCGACCGCGAGCGGCTTCTCCCCGCAGACGAGGGCGTCGGGCCCCTCGGCGGCCCAGTCGACGACGTTGGTCGCGAACACGCCGTTGTCCACGTGGTCGATCTCGCTCGCGAGCATGTCGCCGTCGCCGACGAAGAGGACGCGTCCGAGACCGGCGTGGCCGAGCCCCTCGCGGACCGCGACGACGGTCGCGCTCCCCTCGATCGCGACGGTCGTCCACTCGGCCGAGCCCGTGAGCTTCGTGCCGACGGCGTAGATGAGCTCGGTCACGCCCTCGACGAGCGGGTGGTTCGACGTCGGCGCGAAGATCGTGCTCCCTCCGTACGACTCGATCGTGCCGTCGAACGGCCCCAGGAAGTCCTCCGAGGAGGCCTTCTCGCCGGCGACGACGAGCGTCCCTCCGCCGAGGATCCAGCTCTTCAACGCGAACCGCTCGCCGATGGAGAGGGAGAAGCCGCCCGGGAGCTTCGCCGTGTAGAAGACGTCGACGTCCTCCAGGTAGGCGGCGGTCAGCGTCGCGGTCGGGGTGGCGACGACGGCGCCGCTCGCGGTGATGCGGCTCCGGAGCTTCGCGAGCGGCGATCCGCCGTGGAGCATGTCGTCCGCGCCGAGCCGCGTGGAGTCGAAGCTGCCCCAGGTCTTCGGGTCGGCGCCGATCACGACGCTGTCGAACGCGAATCCCTCGCAGTTGTCGCTCTCGGCGAAGAGCTTGATCGTCACGTTCGTCTTGCCGGCCATCCCCTTCAGCGGATACGACGCGGTGACCCAGCCGCCGGTGCCGTTCCACTGCAGCGGCACCTCCTCCCCGCAGATCTCCGCGAAGTCCACGAACTTGTCGTTCACGTACCAGTCGAGCTCGCCGTACGCCCAACCGTGGACGTTGTACGCGAGGTGGAAGACCGGATCCTCGGTGAACTGGGAGAAGTCGAACGCCGGCGAGACGGCCGAGGTCTGCGCGTCGACGACGTCAGCGTCGAGGTCGGTCATCCACACCTTCTTGCCGGACCATGCCTCCGAGAGGTGGGTCTGCGCCGGGACTCCGTGTTCGAACGCTCCCGACGGGTTCGACGGCCCCGTGACCCAGCCTCCGGGGCCGCCGTCGAAGTTCTCGCGGTACGGTTGGTCCGGCGTGACGACGATGGGGTCGTCGGCGAGGGCGAGCGCGGGAGCGGCGATCGCGACGGTGAGCGCGACGGGAAGGGCGGGGAACGAGAGTTTCATGCTTCGGCTCCGGGATCGAGTGGTGGATCGATTCGGACGCAACGCGACGTCGGCCGCGAGATCCCCAACCCGAAACTCGGAGGTCTCGCCCGGAGCCTCGGCGCGCCGCGCCACTCCGAGGTCGCGGCCTTCCCCGACTCGCTACTCCCCGTCTCCCTCTCCGCCGCCGTCCCCCTCGGCTCCCGCCCCCTCCGTCGCCGGCAGCCCCGCGAGATTCCTTCGCACGGCCGCCGCGTGCGGGTGGTCGCCGAGGTCGAGCGACTCGTAGACGGAGAGGACGGCCTCGAACCGCCGGCGGGCCTCGGCCGGGTCGCCGCGGGCGGCGGCGATCGCGGCGGCCGCGTTCTCGACGCCGGCGCGGGAGAGCGGCGGGACCTCGGGGTCGTCGCAGGCGGCGAGGGCTTCGGCCAAGGCGCCGTCGGCGGCGTCGAGGTCGCCGAGGGCGCGGTGGATCATGGCGAGGTTCGAGAGGTCGGTGACGAGCGCGTGGACCGGGCCGTGTTCCCGATGGAGGTCCGCCGCGTGGCGCATGGCGTCGCGCGCGTCGTCCGGCCTTCCCGCGCCGTAGAGCATCCCGCCGTACGTGTTCCAGGCCGTCGCGGTCAGGACCGGGTCCTCGTCCGCGGCCTGGTACGCCTCGACGGCGCTCCGCGCCTCG
Source organism: bacterium (assembly GCA_030428825.1). GTDB lineage: Bacteria > Planctomycetota > B15-G4 > B15-G4 > JADJEK01 > JAUIEL01. Next base: position 868 of record JAUIEL010000303.1, on the reverse strand, counting down.
GCGAGCGCCCGGTCGACGTCGCCGCTCATCCGGAGGCACTGGGCGAGCAGCACGCGCGCCGCCGCCGCCTCGGCGAGCCGGGGCGGGTCCTCGCGCGTGTCGAGACGGATCGCCTCCTCCAGCAGCGGGATCGCCTCCTCGACCTCGCCGAGCCGGTGCGACACGTCCGCGACGTGGAACAGGAGCGCCGCCTTCGTCGCGGGTTCGGTGTCGAACCGCGGCAGCTCGTCGCGGATCATCACCACGAACTCGCGCAGCGTGAGGTCCTTCCCGCCCGGGCCCTGCGGGTCGGCCGCGTGCAGCGCCGTGATGAGGAACTCGCTCACTCCGGTCGCGACGGCGGCCTCCCGGACCTTCGCGTCGCGCTCGGCGCGGATCCGGAACAGCGCGACGGAGGGCGCCACGACCACCAGCAGGAATCCGAGCGTCAGGGCCGTGGCGAGGGTCGGTCGCCGCTGCACCCAGCGTCGCGCGCGCAGCCCGAACGACGGCCGCCGCGCCTCGATCGGGCGGAACGCGAGAAGGTGGTCGAGGTCGCGCCCGAGCGCGTCGGCCGACGGGTAACGCCGAACCGGGTCGACGTCCATGGCGGTCAGGCAGACCGTCTCCACGTCCCACGACAGGTGACGGTGCAGTGAACCCGGACGCTCGGGCGCGCCCTCGACGATCCGTCGCAAGAGCGCGTCGGTCGTGTCCGCCCGGAACGGCAGCCTCAGCGTCAGCATCTCGTAGAGCGTCACCCCGAGCGCGTAGACGTCGAGCCGCGGGTCGGCGTCGCCGCTCCGCCCGGCGGCCGCCTCGGGCGCGAGGTAAGGGAGCGACCCGACCATCGTCCCCGAGCGGGTCATCCGGTCGACCGCGCCGACGC
>JAUIEL010000302.1 GCA_030428825.1 bacterium | reverse complement strand
CGACGCCAGCGTCTCCACCAAGAAGCCGACGAAGGTGTACGGCGACAAGTCGATCCTGAAGGTGTCCGACACCGACACCACCTACCTCCAGTTCGACCTTTCGACGCTTCCGGTCGGCACGACGCCCGGCGACGTGACGAAGGCGACGCTCTGGCTCTACGCGAACCGCGTCTCGAAGCCCGGATCGATCGACCTCCGCCGGGTCACCTCCGCGTGGGACGAACTCGACCTCGCCCAGAGCAACGCCCCCGAGGCCCTCGTCGGCGTCGCCCCGACCGGCATCGCGCTCCCCGTCGAGGCGGAGAACGAGTCCCTGGCGCTCGACGTCACCGCGCTGGTGCAGCTCTGGCTCTCCGGCGTCGAGACGAACCACGGCGTCGCGCTGTTCGGCGCCCAGGACGGCGGCGCGTTCAAGTTCGACAGCAAGGAGAACCCGAAGACGGGCCGCGCGCCCCGTCTGGAGGTCTCGTTGGCGTCGCAGGGAGAGCCGGGCGAGGCGGGGCCGCAGGGGCCGGTCGGGCCGCAGGGACCGAGCGGACCGACGGGCGCGAAGGGGGACACCGGCGCGGTCGGTCCCCAGGGTCCCCAGGGTCCCCAGGGCGGGACCGGCCCGGTCGGTCCCGCCGGACCGAGCGGCGTGCTCGCCTCGGGGTTCGTCTCCGGGTCCGGCTTCAACGTCGAGAGCGGCAGGGCGTTCGTCGTCAACCCCGTCACGGTGACCGTCGCCGTCCACGGTCAGAAGGTCCTCGTGACATCCCACCGCTCGCTCGGGTCGACGGTCGGCGCCGAGGACCTCCGCCTCTGGATCGGATACCGATCCCTCGGGAGCACGGCCGCCCCGAGCACCGCGGGCTCGGGGTCGTACGGCATCGAGGTCCCCGCGAACACGCGGGTCCCGATGGGCCTGAGCGCGATCCTCACTCTCACCCCGGGGACGTACGAGGTCGGCCTGGTCGCGAGCGCGCCGAGCGACGCCGAGGACTGGAACTCGAACGAGTACGGCTACACGACCGCCCTCGTCTTCGAGGAGCAGTGAGCGACGTCGGTCGGTCCGGCGCCCGGCGGAGGGGCCTCACTCTCCCGGTCCCTCCGCGCGGAGGTCCGCGCCGCGCCGCTCGAAGAACGACCGGACCTTCCGCCATCGGGGGAGCACGTCGACCAGGTCGGCCACGAGATCGACGCGCCCGCGGTCGGTCGGGCTCGGCGCCGGCCGGAAGCCGAGCCGTTCGTAGCTGGCGAGGAGGTCCCGCTTCCAGTCGAGGACCGTGATCACGATCCGCGCCGCGCCCCGGCGACGGAGTTCGAACGCGGCCGAGGTCATCATCCGGAGCGCGAGGAACCCGGTCCGATGTCCGCGGCGAACCACGACGCTCGCGATCTTCCCGACCGGCGGGTCGCCGCCGACCCACCGGATCGCCAACCCCCCGACCGGCGCGTCCGTCGGACCCGCGACCAGCAGCTCCCACCCCTCCTCCTCGCCCGTGACCAGCGCGCTCGGATCGACTCCCTGCTCGGCGAAGACGGTCCGCCGGAGCGTCAACGCGGCCTCCCCCGCAGGATGATCGTGCCGTTCCCCGTCGTGTGCGCCCAGTCGACCGTCTCGTACTCGCAGCTCTCGACGATGCGGCGAACGCGATCGATCAGCCCGCGGTTCGCCCGCTCCGAATAGAGGAGAACGCACTGATACATGAAGGGATCCCCCGGCTCCGCGCGGGGCGGAACGTATCATCAAGCCCTCCGATCGGGAAGGACCCGGGGCTCCCCCGTCGGCCCGGCCGGATCAGCGGGACAGCGTCCGCACCCCGTCGTGGGGGACCACTTCGAACAGCTCGTGCGCCCGCGCGACCTCGTCGAACCCGACCAGCACCTTCGTCGTCACCGCGTAGAACGGCGGCGCGTGCGAGGCGTCGTACCCCTCCCCCGCCGCGTACTCGGCGAACGGCACCGCCGCCGTCCGGACCGCCGTCGGCGCGCCGAGCGCGGGGAGCGTCCGGCGGGACTCGACGGGGCCGGCCCAGACCTTCACCGTGACGTCGACCCCCTCCCGCAGGATCGAGTCGGGAGGGATCTCGAGCAGCAAGAGGACGCCGCCCGCGCCGTCGAACTGGGGCGTCACCCGGACCACCGGCGCGCGCCCCGCCGCCTCTCGCTCGGACTCCGCTCCGCTCATCGCCGTCCTCCTCCCGTGCGCCCGTCCCCCCTCGCGATCGCCGCCGGGGCCCTGCATTGTCGCACGATCGTCGCCGCGCGGGGGCGAGAGTCCGCCCTCTCCCCCGCCTTCCGCATCATCCGCCGTCCCAATTCTCGACCCGGTCGAGCTGCCACGCCAGGCCGGTGTGGCAGAGCGCGTACGCCGACCAGATCGGGAGCCCCGCCTCGCGGAGAGCCTCCGCCGTCCAGTGGTTGCAGTGCCCGAAGAGGTGGTACGAGCGGTCGGTGTCGAACCACGCCGACCGCTCCGACCCCGCCGACGGCGTGTCGCCGCGCCGGCTCGCGCGCAGCCACGCGAGCAGCCGTTCGTGCCCGGCGCGCGTGACGTCGAACCGCCAGATCGTGAAGACGTCCGGCGGCGCGCTCTCGACGAACTCGAGGCTCTCGATCTCGACGACGTGGACGGTGGCGCGGGTCGGCCAGAGCATCGCCGGGAAGACCATTCCGACCGTCGTCTCCTCGGCGCGGTACCACTCCCACTCGCCGAAGCTCCACTCGCGCCAGCCTCGTTCCGGGTCGACGAGGTCGGGGACGAACAGGAGGGAGTGCCAGCCGTTCGAGAGGACGCGGATCGGGACGCGCGGCTCTCCGTCGGCCGGCGGCCAGAGCCCGTCGACCGGCGCGGCGCAACCCGCGGCGAGCAGGGCGAGGCAGGCGGCGGCCGCCGGGGCGCGCCTCACTCGGACGGCAGCTCGTCGAAGACCGAGTCCGGGAGCGACTTCCGCAGCCGGGCGAGCGCGCGCTTGTACCGGACGGCGACCGTGTTCGGCTCGAGCCCGAGCAGGACCGCGACGTCCTTGTTCGGGTTCTGCTCGACGCCGCGGAGGATGATCACCTCCCGGTCGTCGGAGGAGAGCTCCTCGATCCGGTCGAGGACCAGGCCGTGGGTCTCCTCCTGCACCACCCGGGTGACGACGCCCGTGTGCTCCGCCTCGAGCTCGGCGAGCGGCGAGGCGGCCTCGTCCCCGCCCCCGTCGTTCGAGCCGGAGAGCGCGAGCGGCTTCCCCTGGATGAACTTCTGGAACAGGTTGTTCACCCGGTTCAGCAGCGTGAGGCTCAGGAACCGCAGGAGCGCCGGCGTGTACCGCGGGCCCGCCACGTCGAACTCGGAGAGACGCGGCAGAGCGATCATCCAGACCTCGTTCACGAGGTCCTCGGGGTCGACGTGGCGCCGGAGCTTCGGGTTCAACCGATAGCGCGCCTGCGCCAGCAGCACCGGCGAGAGGCGGGCGATCACCCACTCCAGACTGTTCGCGTCCCCGTCCAGCGCCCGCCGGACGTGGAGCGACGTCATCGCGACTCCTCCCCCGGTCGGTCTGGCTGGATCCACCGGAACACCTCCGAGCGTAGCGTAGCATGCAGGAAATGGAGCGCTTCGAAGAGCCGAACGACGGCGCCGCGGACGCGGCCGTGATCCACGCGCTGCTCGACCGTTACGCGCGCGACCTCGAGCGCGGGATCCCGCCCGAGCTCGATCGGTACCTGGCCCTCTGGCCCGGCCACGAGCCGTTGATCTCCCGCGAGTTCCGGCGGCTGGTCGACGAGGGCGACACGAACGTCGCCCCCCCTTCGGCCGCGCCGCCGCGCACCCCGGTCGAGGAGCGGCCGCGGCTCGGGCGGTACGAGATCGAGCGGACGCTCGGGCGAGGCGGCCAGGGGACCGTCTACCTCGCGCGCGACACCCGGCTCGGGCGCCCGGTCGCGCTGAAGGTCCTCTCCGGACTCGGGGGCGGTTCGGCGGAGGTGCTCGAGCGGTTCCGGCGGGAGGCGGAGGTCGCCTCGCGGCTGCAGCACCCGGCGATCTGCACCGTGTACGACGCCGAGCTCGAGGCGGCCGTGCCGTACGTCGCGATGCGGTTCGTCGACGGCGAGCCGCTGCAGGAGCTGCTGGCCCGCACCCGGGCGGCGAAGGGGGAGGGGACCGAGACCCGGAACGCGCTCCCGGTCGGGCCGGCCGACCGGACCGAGCTGGAGCGCGTGCTCCGGTTCTTCGTCGAGGCGGCCGACGCGCTCGACGCCGCGCACGAGCAGGGGATCGTCCACCGCGACGTCAAGCCGGGGAACCTCATGGTCACCGGCGACGGCCGGCCGGTGGTGCTCGACTTCGGTCTCGCCTCGGCGCTGGAAGGGGAGCTCCCGACGATCACCCGCACCGGCGACGTCTTCGGGACGCCGGCGTACATGGCGCCGGAGCAGATCCGGGGCGCCGCCGTCGACCGCCGGACCGACGTCTACGCGCTCGGCGTGGCGCTGTTCGAGGCGATGACGCTCCGCCGTCCGTTCGAGATGCCGACCCGCGAGGCGCTCTTCCGCGAGGTCCTGACGCTCGACCCGCCCGACCCGCGCCGGTTCAACGCCTCGCTCCCCGCCGACCTCCGCGTCGTGCTCGACAAGGCGTTGGAGAAGGAGCCGTCGCGCCGCTACGCCACCGCGAGCCGGTTCGCGGACGACCTCCGCGCGATCCTCGAGCACCGCCCGATCGAGGCGCGCCCGGCGACGGTCGTCACCCGGCTCGCGCGGTGGCGCCGGCGCGAACCGGCGAAGGCGTGGCTCGTCGTCGCGGCCGCGGTGATCACCCTCCTGCTCGGCTACCTCGGCGCGAAGGTCGGCGATTTCCGCGCGGCGCGAGCGGAGCGCCAGGCGCGCGAGACCGCGCGGTCGGTCGAGCGGGCGCTGGAGGAGGGGTACCTCGCGCTGGAAGTCGGCCGGTTCGACGACGCGGACCGCGCCTTCACAAGCGCGCTCGCCCTCGACCGGGCGACGCCGGAGGCGGTGGTCGGCATCGCGCTCGCCGAGACCCGCGCCGACCGCCAGGAGTCCGCGCTCGAACGGCTGGAGGAGTACGCCGACGTCGTGCGGCGCTTCCCGGACCTCGAACGGGTGCGCGCCGCGATCCTCGTCGCGCAGGGACGCGACGACGAGGCGGCCGCGGTCGACGCGCGGCTCGGCCCGCCGGCGGGACGGCTGGCCCTGTTCGTGGAGGCGCTCCGGCGGACCGACGAACGGCTCGCGCGCGACGACCCGCGCCTGCGCGAGGGGCTCGACATGATGACGCGCGCGATCCTCCTCTCCCCGCGGCCGCGCGCGCTGGAGCACCTGCAGCGGATGCTGCTCGCGATGTGGTGCGGCGACGTCGAGACGCTCGCCCACGACACGGAGGTGCTGACGACGCTCTGGCCCGACTCGGCGGCGGCGTGGTTCCGCGTCGGCTACGTCTGGAGCGAACTCGACGCGCCGCGCGCGATCACCGCGTTCGAGCGCGCCTCGACGCTCGACCCGGGGTTCCACGACTTCGACGGCGTGTTCGGCAACCTCCTGATCCGGACCGGCGCGACCGAGCGGGGGCTCCGAATGCTCGAGGAGGCGGCCGCGCGCGACCGGACGGGGCGGACGCTCTGCAGCCTCGGCGACGGGTACATCCTGCTCGGCCGGCTCGAGGAGGCCGAGACGTGCCTCCGCGAGGCGACGTCCCACGACGACGCACCGGCGACGACCTGGACCGACCTCGGTCAGGTGCTCCTGCGGCGCGGGCGCGCGGACGAGGCGATCGCCGCGCTCGAGCGCGCCGCGGACCTCCGCCCGCACGACCCGAAGGTGCTCTCGAACCTCGGCGGCGGGCTCGGAACGATCGGCCGGATCGACGAGGCGGAGCGTTGGTTCGCCCGGGCGCTCGAGGTCGAGCCCACCTCGAGCTCCGCGCACGCGGGACGGGTCGCGGTCCTCTTCCGGCGGAACGCGTGGGGAGAGCTGATCGACGAGCTGGAGCGCCGGGTGACGGCCGCGCCGGACGACGGCACCGCGTGGCTGCGCCTCGCCGACCTGCGGATCGACGACGAGGTCGATGTCCGACGGCGCGACCCGATCGGGGCGGTCCACGCCGCCCTCCGCGCGCGGGCGCTCCTCGGCGACGAGCCGCGCGTCGAGTTCGTCCTGGCGCGGACCCTGCGCGCGCGGGGCGACGTCGAGGAGGCGCGCCGGACGGCGGCGGACGCGCTCGCGACGCTGCCGGAGGACGACCCGTGGCGCGAGCGGATCGAGGCGCTCCTCGTCGAACTCAGTCCGTGACGATCCCGTACCGCTCGAGCTCCTCGCGGGTCGCCCAGTGCATTCCCTCGGCGGGCGCCGCCTCGAGCGTGAACCAGTAGTACGCCTCCGGGACGCCGAGCTCGCGGCAGATCGCGAGGTACTCCGCGTGGTCCTCGTGCTCGCGCGGCAGCGCGCGTCCCTCGATCGAGCCGCCGTCCCAGGAGTGCACCCCGACCCGCGCCCCCGGGTCGACCGTCCGCCGCACGCCGGCGAGGAGCAGGTCCGTCCCTCCCGACGCGACCATCCCGCCCGCCGGGACGTGGGTCCGGAGCCCCCGCCGGCGCACCTCGCGCATCACCCAGAGGTTCGCCGCGTCGTCGACGGTGCCGGAGATCCACCGCAGCTCGAGCGTCCGGACCTCCGGGTGCTCGAGCAGCAGCCGAAGGACCCGGGACGGCGTCGACCCGTCGAGGGTCCCGACCACGACCGCGACCTCCCCGTCGACCTCGAACGAGGCGGGCGCGGCGTCCGTCTCGACGTACCGGAGCAGCTCGTCGCGGGAGAGCGAACCGTCGCCGTCCCGATCGATCCACACGACGTCGTCCGCGAGCTCCTCCCCCGCCACCTCCTCCAGGTCGAGCCGTCCGTCGCCGTCGGCGTCGAACTCCTCGAGGATCGCGGCGACCTCCTCCGCGGCGTCGAACGCCGACGGCTCGGCCCACGCCTCGAACGCGGCGTTCAGCTCCTCGCGCGTCAGCACGCCGTCCCCGTCCGCGTCCGCGAACGCGAACCGCGCCGACTCCTCCTTCGGCACCTCGTCCTCCGTCAGGCGGTCGTCGCCGTCCGCGTCGCACCGTTCGAGCAGGCGGACCGTCTCCTCGTAGTCCTCGCCCTCGATCCAGCCGACCGCCGACGCGAGCTCTTCGTCGTCCAGCGCCCCGTCGCCGTCCTCGTCCGACTCGTCGACCAGGCGCATCGCGGTCGCGCCCGCCTCGTACCGATCGATCCGACCGTCGAGGTCCGCGTCGAACCAGTCCTTCAGCGTCTCCTCGAGCGACGGCGCGTCCCCCTCGTCCTCGACCGGCGCGGACGTACGCCCGGCGAGGAACGCGAGGAGGAGCAGGGCGGGGACCGGACCGGGGCGGAGGTCGGCGAGGATCTTGCTCATCGCCGCATCTTAAACTCCCACTCCGACGTGTCGGCGCGTGCGCCGTGCTCGTTCACCTCGCGGACCGACCGCGCCAGGTCGAACCCGAGGCCGGCCGTCCCCACCACCACGACGACGGCGAGGAAACCGAACGCGACCGAACCCGCGAGCTCCGGCCGGACCGCGCCGACGCCCGCGAGCGCCAGCGCGTACGCGGCGAGCAGCGCCTTGAACTCCGTCGGCCCGAGCCGCGCGAGCCGGAACTCGCCGGTGATCTTCGCCCGGATGCTCGTGAGGAGCGCCGTCGCGTAGACGCCGACCACCCCCGCGAGGCCGACGTCGAGCCGCCCGCACGACCAGCCGATCCCCGCGACCCACGCCGCGAACGAGAGCGGATCGGTGAAGTGGTCGAGCAGCTCCCCCCCGTTCCGACACTGCCCCGTCCGACGGGCGTGCGTGCCGTCGATCATGTCGGCGAGGTGGTTGCCGGCGACGCCGACCGCCGCGAGGAGGGCCCCGAGC
>JAUIEL010000301.1 GCA_030428825.1 bacterium | reverse complement strand
GACGTTCGTCGTGGCGGGCGTCGACGCGGCGAACTGGGTCGACTTCAAGGTCTACTGCTGGCGGATCGGAGCGACGACCGCGACGCCGCTCTGGACGTATCAGCACGTCAGCACCGGCGCGCAACAGGACACGCCGCAGCAGGTCGAGCTGTCGGCCGACGGCAAGACGATCGCCGTCGCGAGCTGGGGCGCGCAGGCGAACGGCCACCCGGAGGTGCTGATCTTCGACCGCGACGTCGGCAACGTCCCGGTCGCCTCGATCGACACGCCCGGTTCCGCGATGGACGTCGACGTCTCCGAGGACGGGCAGTTCGTCGTCGCCGGCACGAAGGCGGTCCACGCCAACACGAACGGGAACGGCGGCGAGGCGTATTCGTACGACCTCGGCGGCCAGGGATACCGGCTGCGCGGGACGCCGTCGATCGGCCGCTCGATCCAGCTCGAGATCGGTGGGAACCCGGGCGACCCGGTCCTCCTCTGGGCGGGCCTCGCGCTCCTCCCGTCGCCGGTCCCGGTCTTCCCCTTCCGCGGCTCGTTCGCCCTCGACCCGGCGTTCCTCTTCCTCCTCCCGACCCCGGTCGGGACGATCCCCGGCTCGGGCGTCGCCACGCTCCCGGTGACGATCCCGTTCGACCCGGCGACGGTCGGCGCGACGGTCTACACGCAGGTCGCGCGGACGACCGCCGGCGGCACGATCGACAACTTCCTGCGGCTGCCGATCACGCCGTAGCGATCCGTCGAAGCCGTGCCGTGAACGACGGACGACGGGCCGCCGCGGCCCCGCACGACTTCGTCGGCGATCGGGTCGGGCGGACGGCTCACCAGTCGTCGCGGCGGAGGTCGTACGTCGACCAGCCGACGACGAAGTCGAGGAACTCGTTCGGGGCGAAGCCGGCGAGCGCCTGCACGAGGCCGGCGTCGGCGTAGACGGCGACGTCCCAGCGCGGGACGTGCCAGTCGACCCCCTCCGGGTAGCGGCCGGGCGGGGTGAAGCGCGACGCGCGGACGCGGACGTACAGCCCGTGGCGATACGGCCGGGCGTACCGGCCGAACCAGCCGATCCCCGCGTTGACGCCGGCGTCGAACAGGAGGTACCCGTGCCGGGTCCCGTGCAGGCCCGCGCCGAGCCCCGGGCCGACGCCGAGTCCGACGTGGACGACGTCGAGGAGGTCGACGATCCGGTTCGGGAGGTAGAGCGCGATCGTGGCGGGGACCGAGCGCCGGGACCAGCCGCGATCCGGCGCGAAGAACGCGTCCGCCCGCTCGGGGGCGTGGCAGCCGGTCGAGAGGCCGAGCGCCACGACCGTCGGCAGGATCGTCGAAAGGCGGACGCCCGAGCGCATGCGGTCCTCCGGTCCTCCTGCCGGGACGACTTCCCCGGAGGAGGGACTCCCGATCGTAGAGTGTCGCCTTCGCGAACCGAGGAATCGACATGGACGTCCTCACCTGGGTCGGCATCGTCGCCTGCCTGCTGCACTCGGCGATCTTCTCCGGGTTGAACCTCGCCCTGTTCGGCATCAGCCGCCTGCGGCTCGAGATCGAGGCGGAGTCGGGGGACGAGACGGACGCCGCGCGACGGATCCTGGCGCTCCGGAGGGACTCGAACTTCCTCCTCACGACGATCCTGTGGGGGAACGTCGGGGTGAACGTCCTCCTGACGCTCCTCTCCGACTCGGTGATGACCGGACTGGCGGCGTTCTGCTTCGCGACGTTCGGGATCACGTTCGCGGGGGAGATCCTCCCTCAGGCGTACTTCTCCCGGAACGCGCTCCGCATGGGCGCGTTCTTCTCGCCGGTCATCCGCTTCTACCAGAAGGTCCTCTATCCGGTCTCCAAGCCGTGCGCGCTCCTCCTCGACGCCTGGCTCGGGCGGGAGGGGATCGCGTACCTCCGGGAGGCGGACCTGCGCGCGTTCATCGAGCGGCACATGAAGGCGGACGAGGCCGACCTCGAGGTCCGCGAGGGGCAGGGCGCGCTGAACTTCCTGCTGCTCGACGACCTGCCGCTGTCGGAGGAGGGGGAGAAGGTCGACCCGGAGAGCATCCAGCCGCTCGAGGTCCAGGTCGACCTCCCGGTGATCCCGCCGTTCCGGAACGACCCGGACGACCCGTTCGTCCGGGCGGTCGCGCGGTCCGGCCGAAAGTGGGTGATCCTGACGGACGGGGACGAGCGGCCGCTCCTCGTCCTCGACGCGGACGAGTTCCTGCGGAACGCGTTGTTGAAGCAGAAGGACTTCGACCCGTACGACTGCTGCCACCGGCCGGTCGTCGTCCGGAATCCGAAGACCCCCGTCGGCCGGATCCTGCGCCGCCTCCGCGTCGAGGCGATGGCGCCGGAGGACGACGTGATCGACGAGGACCTGATCCTGCTCTGGGCCGACGACCACCGCCGGATCATCACCGGCGCCGATCTGCTGGGGCGTCTCATGCGGGGGATCGTGAGGCGCGAACTCTCCGCGTCGGAGGACGAGGCGGAGGAGGAGACCGAGGCCGAGACCGAGGCGTCGTGACGGCAGGGCGCTCCGACCGCGCGGGCCCCTCCGCGAGGGACCGACGCGGACTCGCCGTCACTCGTCCGGCTCGACGTAGTCGATGTACCCGATCATCATCTCCTCGAACGTCTGGTCCCCCCAGCGGACCGTGGCGTCGGGGTCGGGATTGTTCGGGTTCCGGGCGGAGTTGTCGTAGATCGCCGTGATCCGGATCGCCTCGTCCTCGCCGATCCGGACCGGCGTCTCGAATCGGTAGATCTCCTGCCAGTTGAAGTCGTATGCCGGGACGTCGAGCAGGACGCGCACGAGCGCCCCGTCGGCGTCGAGGTGCTCGTAGCGGAACGCCTGCCCGCGGGCGTGCATGTGGGGGAAGACCGAGAGGAGGTCGATCGCCCACGGGAACCGGCGGACCTGCCGGAACGTCACGTCGCGCGTCCGCGGCGGGATCCGGAGGTCGCCGTTCGCGATCCCCGCCGTGAAGACCTCGGCCGGCTCCTCGTGCCGCGAGAACCGGAACGCCATCCGGGTCCGGTCGGTCGTCGCGATCCCGTTCGGCGTGTAGTGGAGCTGCAGGACGAACCGGGTGCCGGCCTCGAGCTCCTTCGCGGCCCCCGGCGGGAAGACGTTCGGGCGCGCCCCCGGGACGTAGACCGCGTAGTACCCCGAGTCGACGAATCCGCGCGAGTCGCGCGCGTTCAGGGCGTCCCGCACCGACACCCCGGGCCAGACCTCGAGCGCGAGGACGTGGTGGGTCACCTCGGGCGCGGTCGGCCGGATCTCGATCGCCTCGACCCAGCGGTCCTCCGTCAGCTTCGGGTCGACGACGACGTACCGATAGTCGAGGACGCCGGTGGCGGGGATCGACTGCGGTTCGGGGAGCTCGACGATCAGGTCCGGGGTGCCGATCGCCCACCCGTCGTCGTCGAACGCCGGCGCGGGCGGCGCGTCCGCCGGGTCGCCGATCGGGCCCCCCGCGCGCGCCCACGCCCCGAGGACCGCCTTCTCGGTCTCCGTGAGTCGCCGCTCGTTCGCGAACCGCCCGTGGCGCGGATCGGCGTACCACGGCGGCATGCGTCCCTCGTCGACGACCTCGGCGATCATGTCGGAGAACGAGCGCGCGGTCCCCGGATCGAGCAGGGACATCGGACCGATCTGCCCCGGGCGGTGGCACGGGACGCAGCTCCGGTTCAGGATCGGGGCGACGTCGCGGTGGAACGTGAACGCGTCGGGGCGCCCGTCGTGCTCGGCCGCGCCGAGGAGACAACCCTGCGGCTCGGTCCGCGCGACCGGGACCTCCGCGCCGGCGAGCACGGCCTCGATCGCGTCGACGAGCCACGTCGCGGTCGGCGCCGGCCGGCGGGCGCCCTCGGTGTACTGGTCGTCGACGGCGCCGCGGTAGACGACCTCGAAGGCGTCGTTCAGCAGCACGACCTCGGTCGTCCGCGTCACCCCGAGTCGGTCGCAGACCGCGTGGGTCGGATCGCGGAGGATCGGGAACCGGACGCCGACCGTCGCCCTTCGCTCGTCGATCGCCGCGGCGGAGTCGTGCGCGTTCGGGTCGACGCCGAGGAAGCGGACGCCGCGCGGCGCGACCTCCCGCTCGAGGGCGGCGAGCCGGGGGAGGAGGAGACGCGCGATCGGACATTCGAGCGTCGTCGTCGTCACCATGGTGGCCCTCGTCCCCGGAGGTGCGGCGTGGAGCGAGACGACCGTGCCGGCGCCGTCGTGGAGACGAAAGTCGCCGACCGGCCCGTCGGTCGGCGGCGCGGCGAGCAGGGCGAGCGCGAGGATCGAGGACGGTTGCATCGGTTCGGGGGAGGCTGCCGTTCCCCGGGAGAACGAGCCGCGGACGCCTCCGGCTCCTCGCGCATCGTACGTCGTGACGTACGATGGCCGGTTCGCCCGACCCCCGAATCTCGACCGAAGGGAGCTCCGATGGGCAAGGTCCGGGACTCGATCGAGCCGGAGCTCGCGGACTGGCTCGCGGAGCAGCGGCTCTTCTTCGTCGCGACCGCGCCGCTCGGCGCGGACGGGCACGTGAACGCGTCTCCCAAGGGGCTCGACACGTTCCGCGTCCTCGGGCCGCGCGAGGTCGGCTACCTCGACCTGACGGGGAGCGGAGCGGAGACGATCGCCCACCTGCGGGAGAACGGGCGGATCACGTTCCTCTTCTCCGCGTTCGACGGCGCGCCGCGGATCGTGCGCCTCTACGGGAGGGGGAGGGTCGTGACCCCGGACTCCGCGGAGTGGCCGGACGCCATCGCACGGTTCCCCGACCTGCCGGGCGCCCGCTCGATCGTGCGGGCGGACGTGACGCGGGTCGCCGACTCGTGCGGATTCGGCGTCCCGCGGTTCGCGCACGTCGAGGACCGGACCACGCTGACCGACTGGGCGGTGCGGAAGGGTCCGGAGGGGACCGCGGCGTACCGGCGCGAGAAGAACGCGCGGAGCGTCGACGGCCTGCCGGCGCTCGACGTCGGCGCGGACGAGCCGGCCCCCTGATCAGCGGGACCGGCGGACCTTCTTCGTCTTCGTCTTCTTCGTCGCGGTCGCGCCGGCGGTCTTCTTCTTCTTCGCCGCGACCTTCTTCGAGGCCTTCTTCTTCGCGGTTCCCTTCGCGGCCTTCTTCGTCGCCGCCTTCTTCTTCGACGAGCTCCGCCGCGCGGTCTTGACGTTCGCCTCGTAGCTCTCGATGTACGCCTTCGCGGGGATCCGCTTCACGACCTCTCCGACGACGTCGAGCGGGACGTCCTCCAGCTTCCTGAAGCGGACGCACGCCTTCCCCATGTCGAGCCGCTTGCCGGTCTTCGTCCACGCCTCGCGGAACCAGCGTTCGTGCTCCTCCGATCCGTAGATCCCCATCAGGTAGATCGCCATGTGGTTCTTCTGCGAGGCGAGCGCGGCGAACGGGAGCGGCTGCTTCGGGTCGCAGTGATAGCCGTCGGGGTAGACGCGATGCGGGACGTAGTAGCCGATCATCCCGTACTGGATCCCCTCCTCGTACCCCTGGTCGAGGTTCTTCCGGATGACGGCGCGGATCGCCTTCAGCGCGCGGCGCCGGTCGTCGGGGAGGGCGGCGAGGTACTCTTGGACGGTCGTCGGGGGGTTGCTCATGGCGCGAGCGTAGCGGAGCGAGGGCCGTCCGTCAGCTCGGGGAGGAGCGTCGCCCCGCCGGGTCGTCTCCCGCCGGGGCAGCGCTCCGTCGACGCCGGGTGGCTCACTCGCCGACGTCCGCGCCGTCTTCCGGTTCGGCGTCGGCGTCGTCCTCGAGGAGCGCGACCTCCGCGGACTGCACGAGGCCCTCGTCGGTGCAGCCGTAGGCGAGCGTCGCGCCGTCCGGCAACGACATCGTCAGCGAGCGGTCGGAGGTCACCTCGACCGCGAAGCCGAAGCCGGCGAGCTCGGCCGCCATCGCCGCCACCAGGCCGGGGACGTCCGGGAACGCGGCGGTCTCGAGGACGACCGCCCACCCCTCGGCCCCGAACGAGAGCTCCGCCGGCTCGCCGTCGCCGTCGAAGCCGGCGACGAACCCCTCGACGTGGAGGTGTGCGACCTGGGCCGCGCCGGCGGCGGACGTGATGCGCGTCCGGTTCCGCCGCTCGCGCGTGTTGTTCGTCACCTTGAACCCCTTGATCTTCCCGCCGGCCGGCGGCTTCACGACGACGCCGTCGCCGTCCGCGTTCAACCCGACGTCGAGACCGGACCCCTCGAGCGCCTTCTTGATGCGCTTCGCCTTCTCCTTCGGGTCCATCCCCTTCGGCAGGTCGTCGTCCTTGTTCTTCGTCCCGGGCTGGCCCGTCTGGCCCCCGAACGAGTGGTTGTTCCCGTCCTTGTCCTTCCAGCGCACGGTGACGAACTCGTCGTTCGACTTCTTCGGCGTGCTGAACGTGCCGGTCGCCTGCTGCGCGGAGGCGGCGCTGAGACCGGCGAGGAGGAGAACGGCGGTGAGGGTCGCGTGTCGGGTCATGTCGAGCGCTCCTGGATCTCTCGAGTCGTCTGTGGTCGCGGGCGAGCGGTTCGCCCGCGACCGGGTTCGAGTCGGGAGGGGACGTTCGAGGTTCGCGTGTCACCGGGAAAAGCGCGCGGGATCGTTCGGCCGGAAAGAGACGCGGAAAGTCGGTGACGTCGGTCGCCGCTTTCCTCCCTGGGCGTTCGAGCCGGTCGAAGCGTCGACGCGTCGTCGGCGCCGGTCTCTCCGGCGCGTTCGAGAGTGAGAGGAAACCGATGTCCCGTTCGATCACGAGTCCCCTGCGCGTGCCGCTCGCCGTCCTCCTCCTGACGACGGCCGCCGGCGTCGCGGCCGGCCAGACCGGCACCGGAGGGAACGGAGGAACCGGAGGCGGCGGCGGCTGCGTCCCCGAACCGGTCTACGACAAGACGAGCGCGGGATCGCACGTCGACCCCGAGGTGAAGGAGCACGTCTGGGTGTTCCGCAGCGGACTCGAACCGAACGAGTCGGCGGGCGGAGAGCAGGATTCCGGGCGATATCGGAAGGGGAACGCCGCGGCGAGCTCGGGAGGCACGGGCGCGGGGCTGCACCTCTACCTCTGGGCCGAGGACGAGGACGAGGTCTCGATCTCGGGAGTCGCGCGGACGACCCAGCAGCACACGATGCGGACCGAGTGCAAACCGAAGCCCGGGCACGTCACTCCGGAGTTCGGCGACAGCGTCTTCACGATCACCTCGCGCGCCGAGTTGACGGCGACCGCGACGAGCCCGCAGAACGACGGCGGCCGCGCGGCCGACGCGACGCTGAAGGCGGACCTCCCGACCGGGCAGTCCGTGCGGACGGAGCTGACGTTCACGGACGGCTCGGCGCCGACCAACGAGGAGGAGGTGAGCGTCACGCTGAGCGGCGGGGCGACGAGCACCACGAAGGTCGGGGCGAGCGCCTCCGCGAAGCAGGCGGTGCAGGCGGCGGTCTCGAAGGCGCAGAAGCTCGGCGTCGGCGCGACGATCACCTACAAGCACAAGCGGACCTGGAAGACGAACGAGGCGATCTCCGCGGGCGATTCGATCAGCGTGACGTCGACCGACACCGTGCGGCCGAAGTGCCACGGAGGGCCGGTCGTCCGGTTCGAATCGGCGGACGCCGTCGGGGCCGCGTCGCTCGGATCCCCCTGGTCCGGCGAGCACGAGGAGATCGACCTGAAGCTGATGGTGAAGACGATCACGAACATCCACAAGGGGCACGGCGCGACCTGCAGCCTGAAGGGGCAGGACCCGCCGCCGACGGGGACGGTGACGCCGCGCGATCCGCAGATCCCGACGACGACCCAGGACGGCCCGACGACCGGCTCGGGGACGGGCTCCCGTGCGACGACCACGCCGTCGCCGGACGGCACCACGACGACGGGGAGCGCGAAGTTCCAGGTCCAGAGCCCGACTCCGAGCACGAGCCACCTCCGCATCCCGGCGGACAGCGAGCCTCTCGTCGCG
>JAUIEL010000300.1 GCA_030428825.1 bacterium | reverse complement strand
GAGGGCCGGAGAGGACGTGACGTACGAGGGGGTCTCGACGCTCTCCACGTTCACGCCGAAGACGTACGTCGCGGCGGAGGAGGACGGGAGCGGCGGCTTCAGCAACTACGAGCCGGAGGAGCTCCGCTGCCACAAGCTGCGGGTCGCCCTGCCGCCGGAGTTCGAGGGGGCGAACGGCCCCGAGGCGGTCTTCTGGGTCAGTCTGGGGGAAGAGCCCCGGCTCGTGGCGTTCCGGTCGGTGGTCGAGTCGAGGGCGTACGCGTACGGCCGGACCGAACCGATCTACCACGTCGTGGAGTGGCAGGAGGTCGGCGGGATCCGCGTCCCGCGGACGATCGACATGTCCCCGCCGAACGACGCCGAGCGTCAGGAGCGGATCGTGATCGCCGAGGTCGAGCTGGACGTCGAGGTCGCGGAGGCCGAGCTCCGCCGCCCCTAGCTCCGCCGCCCCTGGCTCCGCCGCCCCTGGCTTCGCCGCCCCCGAGGACGAACGGTCCTCTCCCGTCGCCGTCCGGAGGGGGGCGGCGCGGCTCGCGACAAACGACTCCGTCACAGCGAGTTGGGTCGGGCTCCGGGTCCGCTTGACCCCTCCCGTTACGTGACGTATCCTTCGGCCTATACGTGTCGTGGGAAGTTGCGGGAGCGGCGTTCGACCTCGCCCAGCGGGTCGGACGTCGGATCCATGCCGAGCGCGGCGCCGGTGCCCCACCCCGGACGTCCGCGCGAGCCCGCTTGCCGAGCCCGGCCCCCCTGCCGGCTCAACCGGAGATGCCTCGTGGTGCGATCCACCCTGCTCGCCAGCTTCGCGTCCGCCGCCCTCGTCCTCCTCGCGCCGTTCGCGCGCGCCGACGTCGATCCCGTGATGACGATCAACGGGAGCACGGGGGACAACACGACGATCGCGACGCTCACCAAGCTGACCCCCCTGAACATCACGGTGACCGGCACGCCCGGGGCGCCGTTCTCGATCCTGCTGTCGAACCAGGCGAACACCGGCATGGCGACCGGCTGGTTCCTTCAGCCGTGGACGAACATGGCGAACGTGTCGTCGCCGGTCCACCCGGTCTTCGACGGCATCGGGACCGACTACATCGAGTCGCAGCTCGGCCTCCCCGCGAGCGACATCCTCCCGAACCCGAATCCGGCGCCGGTCTTCCGGATCGGGGCGAACGGGCAGTTCGTGCTGAACGGGTTCGTGCCTCAGATGGCGTTCCTCGTCGACGAGGACGCGGCGGCGCCGTTCGGCCCCGGCAACCCGGTCCCGATCGCGCTCGAGGAGCCGAACCAGCTCTACATGCAGGTCGTCGCGGTCGACACCGGTGACCTGAGCGTCCGGGTGGGGAACGGGATGACGCTCGACTTCGCGTCGGTCGCGTTCCCGGCGACCGTCGGATACTCCGAGGCGCAGAACGCGGCCGCCTCGACGTTCGTCCTCGACCAGCGACAGAACCTCGGCAAGATCGACGACGGCGACCTCTCGGACGCCTCGATCGCGCCGTTCGTGAAGGACCCGGAGTTCCAGGCGACGTTCGGCGACAACGTCGACCTCTGGTCGATCACGCTCGCCGGGCCGACCGAGGCGATCCGGGGGAGCCTCCCGGTCGACGGGATGACCGCGCCGGACACCGCGCTGAACTTCCTGTGGGACTACTCGTCCACGATCGAGTTCCAGACCGGGACCGGGCTGAACCGGAACAACGAGAACTACGAGTACCCGCGCCTCGTCCTGCCGGGGAACCGCGAGCTCTTCCACTGGCGCAACGGCAGCACCAACCCGCCGTCGTTCGGCTTCGGGATCCTGTTCAAGGACACGATGACCTTCCGGAACCTCGTCCCGCCGTCGTTCGGGACGTTCACGGAGACGGCGACCCGCTCGCCGTGGGAGCTCGAGGTCGCGGTGACGCCGGACGGGAACCGCGCGCTCGTGGTGCTCGACCGCTCCAGCGACCTGTTCAGCGGGCAGCCGTACGACCGCGCGTTCACCCTCTACCTCGAGGAGAACGTGGCGGCGAGCCCGTTCCCCGGCGCGAACAAGCTGATCAAGGAGCTGACCCCGACCTCGTCGCTCGGCGAGTTCCGCCGCTGCTGGGAGGAGGGCGTCACGTTCATCAGCGACAGCGGGAGCGGCTGGTACGCGTTCATGACGTCGACGACCAGCACCAGCACCTCCGAGTCGCTCTACCCGAACCGCATGTGGAAGGTCCACATGAACGGGACCGACCTCGCGCTGAAGATCTTCCCGTTCGGCGACTTCAGCTGGGTCCAGCACATCAACCGGGTCTCGTTCGCGAACGAGGCGGCGGACACGCTCTGCGTCATCGCCGGGACCCAGGCGATCGCCGAGAACATCATCTCGATCACGAACGTGACGCAGATCGGCTCGTACGTCCCGCTCAACATCACGCAGTTCACCGGCAACGTCGTGCTGATGGAGTCGTCGCACTGCACCGACGGCACGGCGAGCTGGACGAACATGTCGCGGTCCGGCGAGCTGTTCGCCGCGGCGACGGCGAGCGGCACGACCGCCGCCGTGCCGTTCGTGACGCGCACCGACGGCGCGACCGCGGGGAACATCACCCCGTTCGTCGAGGACCTCGGGCAGGGCGGTCAGTTCGACCTCGACGACTTCCCGTTCACGCAGGGCCTGCACATCACGGACGACGACTCGTACCTCCTGTTCCACCAGGGGAAGCTGAAGGCGGGCGCGGCCAGCGACGCGTCGGACCAGTTCGTCGTGAACCTCACCAGCGGCGTGATCCGGAACCTCACGCGGTCGCTCAGCGGCCCGGAGTACGACACCGACACGCTGAAGGCGTACGAGGGGCCGTGGGACCTCGCGAACGCCGCGTTCGACGCGCCGAACACCGACTACGGCGGATCGTTCTGGGGATCGACGCGCGACTGGCTCTTCTTCTTCAAGGACGTCCACCTGTCGTCCGCCGACCGGTTCAACACCTACGCGATCTCGGTCGCTCCGTCGCTCGGCGGCGGCCCGCCGACGTTCGCGATGGCGAACGTCAACGGCACCGAGTTCGAGTCGGTCTTCGGCGCCGAGCCGCCGGCGTTCGGGACGAAGGACCTGATCACGAACACGGGGTTCTTCAACGAGCAGATCCCGAACTTCTTCCGCATCCGCCGCGTCGGCGGCGAGGGGATCCTGAAGGACTTCTACTACATGGTCGGCCGGTACGCGGACGGGTCGGCCGGGACGACCGAGCACCTCTTCCTGTTCGACGGCGCCAACCCCGGTCCGGCGCTGCAGCTGACGAACTACAGCGCGACGTCCTCGCCGATCTCGGTCAGCGGGAACCCGTCGATCTCGAGCATCACGCCGAGCCAGGTCGAGCCGAAGGTCGCCTACGTCCTGAACGAGGTCGGCCAGAACGGGCTGGCGCAGCAGGAGCTGATCGTCCAGGACCTCAACAACTTCGGCGTGCCGGTCCGGATCCCCGTCGAGGCGACCGCGCAGCCGGACTTCGACCGGGCGATCACCGCCGGCTCGATCCACTGGCTGCCGTACCTCCCGGGCGGCCTCGTCTACTCGGCCGGCTCGACGCCGCGCCCGAACTCCGGGGGCACGCCGATCACCGACGGTCTGACCGCCGGCGACGACGCGCGCAACCCGATCGACGCCACGCCGTACTTCTTCAACTTCCTCGAGCCGGACGCCGAGACTCCGATCGCGGCGCCGCCGGCGCTGACCAGCCGGTCGGCGATGATCTGGGGCGTGTCGAACTGAGCGCGTCGATCGCGGCCGCGGTCGACGCGCCGCGGCCCTCCGGCCCTTCCGCGACGGTCCGCTACGAGCCGACGGTCCGCGCGTAGACCGCGCGGGCCCGGGCCTCGTCGGTGGTCCCGTGGACGATCGCGCGCCCGTCGGCGAACAGCGTCACGCGCAGGCCGTCGACGTCGAATCGCAGGATCGAACCGACGTCGACGACCCGGTAGGCCCGCTGGAGGCGGTCGCGGGTCGCCGCGAGGTCGAACGCGCCGTCCCCGGCCGGCCGCACCGACACGGCGTCCCGCCCGCAGAGGGACGACGCCGTCCCGCCCCGACCCCGCGCGAGGAACGGGAACTCGCGGCGACCGCAGCACGGGCACCCCTCCCTCGGCCCCTCGACCGCCACCGGGCGGAGGTCGTTGTGCCAGAGGTCGAGCTGCAGCAGTCCTCGGCGGACGGCGTCCTCCCGGCCCGCGAGCAGCTTCAGCGTCTCGAGCGCGGCGAGCGCGCCGACGACGGTCGTGACCGGGCCGAGGACTCCCGCCGTGTCGCACGTCTCGGCGCTCCCGGCCGGCGGCGGCTCCTCGAAGAGGCAGCGGAGGCAGGCCGTCCTCCCCGGGATCACCGGCATGGTGAGGCCCGAGGCGCCGACGGCCGCGGCGTACACCCAGGGGACGTCGTGCTTCACCGCCCAGTCGTTCAGCAGGAACCGGACGTCGAAGTTGTCGGTCCCGTCGACGATCGCGTCCGCGCCGTCGAGGACAGCGTCGGCGTCCGCGGCGGAGAGGTCGCGGAGGTGGGGGACGATCTCGACGTCGGGATTCGCCTCGGAGAGGGCACGCGCCGCGGCCTCCGCCTTCGGGCGTCCCGCCGCGGCGTCGGCGTCGGTGTAGAGCGTCTGGCGCTGGAGGTTCGAGCGCTCGACGAGGTCGCGGTCGACGACGTCGAGGCGGCCGACGCCGGCGCGGGCGAGGAGCGCGGCGGCGGGGCAGCCGAGCGCGCCGAGTCCGACCACGGCGACGCGGGCGGCGCCGAGGCGGCGCTGGCCGTCGGGTCCGATCTCGGGGTAGAGGATCTGTCGGGAGTACCGGTCGGTGGCGTCCATGCCGGAGATGGTAGCCCTCCGACCGTCCTTCGCCGCGCCTTCGGTCGCGCGAGGCGCCGTCCGGGCGGGGCTCGGCCGAGACGCCCGGCCGTTAAAAAGCCGACCCCCCGGTGAACCGGGGGTCTTCGGAATGAGGATGGTTATGGAGAGACCGGGGGTCGGCAGACGAGAGCGGCCCAGGGGAACCCGGTGTTCAGGGAACTGGGAGGAGAGATGAGGGTTTTACGCCTTCGGCGCAGCAACCCCGGCTCGCACTCGGATCGCCGGTTCTCGCGACCCGAAGGCCGTTCGTCCCGACGTTCGCGAATCTTTACGGCGCCTCGGCGGAGGGGTAACACGGGCCGCCGAAAAAAAGCGGCGCCCGCGGCGACGTCGATCCGGAAGTCCGTCGGGGAGCCCGTTTTGCTAGACTCCCCGGCTTCCGTCCCCCGTCCGGAATCCCGACCTCGCGAGGAGCCCCATGAGAGACTCGTTCGACGCCCGTTCGACCGTGGAGGTCGCCGGCCGGAGCCTGAACATCGCGGCGGTCCCCGCCCTGACGGACCGGGGCTTCGACGTCGACCGACTCCCGTTCGCGCTCCGCGTCCTGCTCGAGAACCTCCTCCGCCACGAGGACGGCGACGTTGTGCGCCGGGAGGACATCGAGGCGCTCGCGGGTTGGGACCCGAAGGCGGCGCCGAGCCGCGAGATCGCGTTCACGCCGGCGCGGGTGCTGATGCAGGACTTCACCGGGGTCCCCGCGATCGTCGACCTGGCGGCGATGCGCGACGCCATGTCCGCGCTCGGGGGGGACCCGACCCGGATCAACCCGCTCCTGCCGGCCGAACTCGTCATCGACCACTCGGTCCAGGTCGACGCGTTCGGCACGCCGGACGCGCACCGGGTGAACGCCGAGCGGGAGTTCGAGCGGAACTCCGAGCGGTACGCGTTCCTCCGCTGGGGCCAGACCGCCTTCGACAACTTCAAGGTCGTCCCGCCGGACACGGGCATCGTCCACCAGGTGAACCTCGAGTTCCTGGCCGAGGTCGTGCGGACCGGGCCGGGCGCGGACGGCGAGACGTTCGCGTTCCCGGACACCCTGGTCGGGACCGACTCGCACACCACGATGATCAACGGCCTCGGCGTGCTCGGCTGGGGCGTCGGCGGGATCGAGGCCGAGGCCGCGATGCTCGGCCAGCCGGTGTCGATGCTCATCCCGCAGGTCGTCGGCTATCGGCTCGTGGGGTCGCTCGCCGAGGGGACGACCGCGACGGACCTCGTGCTGACGATCGTGGAGGCGCTCCGGAAGAAGGGGGTGGTCGGGAAGTTCGTCGAGTTCTTCGGGCCGGGGATGAAGAGCCTCCCGCTCGCCGACCGCGCGACGATCGCGAACATGGCGCCGGAGTACGGCGCGACCTGCGGCCTCTTCCCGGTCGACGCCGAGACGCTCCGCTACCTCCGCCTCTCCGGCCGGCCCGACGAGGTCGTGGAGCGGGTCGAGAAGGTGCTGCGCGCGCAGGGGATGTTCCACGACGACGACACGCCCGAGGCGTCGTACACGGACACGCTGGAGCTCGACCTCGGCCGCGTCGAGCCGAGCCTCGCGGGGCCGAAGCGCCCGCAGGACCGGGTCGTCCTCTCGGCGATGAAGTCGAGCTTCCACGAGGCGCTCCCGTCGCTCCGAAAGGGCGGCTCGAACGGAGCGGTCCATCGGGCGACGGCGGCGCTCGAGGAGGGCGAGGAGGAGCTCGCCGACGGGTCGGTCGTCATCGCGGCGATCACGAGCTGCACCAACACCTCGAACCCGAGCGTCATGCTCGCGGCGGGCCTCCTGGCGAAGAAGGCGGTCGAGAAGGGCCTGCGGGTGAAGCCGTGGGTGAAGACGAGCCTCGCGCCCGGGTCGAAGGTCGTCCGCGACTACCTCGCGGCGGCGGGGCTGACCGACGGGCTGAACGAGCTCCGGTTCCACCTCGTCGGCTTCGGCTGCACGACCTGCATCGGCAACAGCGGCCCGCTCCCGCCGCCGGTCGAGGCGGCGATCCACGAGGGGGACCTCGTGGCCGCGTCGGTCCTGTCCGGCAACCGCAACTTCGAGGGGCGCGTCAGCCCGGTGGTCCGGGCGAACTACCTCGCGTCGCCGCCGCTCGTCGTCGCGTTCGCGCTCGCCGGCCGCGCCGACATCGACCTCCAGACCGAGCCCCTCGGCGTCGGGAAGGACGGGGCGGAGGTGTTCCTGAAGGACGTCTGGCCGTCGCAGGCGGAGGTCGCCGACGCGGTGCGCGAGGTGATCCGGCGCGAGATGTTCGTCGAGAGCTACGCCGACGTGTTCGAGGGCCCCGAGCGCTGGCGCGCCCTCCCGACGCCGGAGGGGAGCCGCTACGCGTGGGACGACGCGTCGACGTACGTGAAGAACCCGCCGTACTTCGAGGGGATGACCGCCGAGCCGCCGGCCGTGGAGGACGTGACGGGCGCGCGCGTGCTCGCCCTGCTCGGCGACAGCGTCACGACCGACCACATCTCTCCGGCCGGCTCGATCGCGAAGGACAGCCCGGCCGCGCGCTACCTCGAGGGGCTCGGCGTGGCGCCGAACGACTTCAACTCGTACGGGTCGCGCCGCGGCAACCACGAGGTGATGATGCGGGGGACGTTCGCGAACGTCCGGATCCGGAACCGCCTCGTCCCGGACGTCGAGGGGGGCTTCACGCGTCACGTGCCGAGCGGCGAGACGCTCTCGATGTACGACGCGGCGATGCGGTACCGCGACGAGGGGACGCCGCTGGTCGTCCTGGCCGGCAAGGAGTACGGGACCGGGTCGTCGCGCGACTGGGCGGCGAAGGGGCCGGCCCTCCTCGGCGTGCGGGCGGTGATCGTGGAGAGCTACGAGCGGATCCACCGCAGCAACCTGGTCGGCATGGGCGTGCTTCCGCTGCAGTTCCCGGACGGCGAGTCGGCCGCGTCGCTCGGGCTGACCGGCGACGAGGTGATCGACGTCACCGGCCTCGCCGAGGGGGTCGCCGACCTCTTCCGGTCGGTCCGCACGCTCGCGGTCCGGGCGACGAAGCCGGACGGGACCGTGGTCGAGTTCGACGCCCGCGTGCGGATCGACACCCCGCAGGAGGCGCGGTACTTCCACCACGGCGGGATCCTCCGGTTCGTCCTCCGGAAG
>JAUIEL010000299.1 GCA_030428825.1 bacterium | reverse complement strand
GACCCGCAGCGCGTTCGACGTCTCGATCGGCGTCGTCGAGCCCTGGTTCGGCGCCACCGCCTGCAGAAAGACGGTCCCCGGTCCGGCGACGCCGGGGACCAGGAGGTCGAGCTCGTCCTCGGCGCCGAGCGGGATCGCGAGCGTGAGGAGGATCGGCAGGGGGACGAGGGTCGCGCTCAGCTCGACCACGAACGTCGGGTTCGACTGCGTCGACGCGAACAGGAGGATCGTGCGGCCGGCCTTCGCCCCCTCGACCCGGAGCCTCGACCAGGTGCCGGGGGAGAGGTCGCCGCCGCAGAGCGAGAGGACGAGGTTCCCCGGGCCCGCGAAGCCGAGGTCCGTCTGACACGTGACCGGATCGGTCGTCCACTTCGCGACGAACGAGTTCGCCTGCCCGAGGCTGAACGGCGCCGTGTCGAACGCGCCCGGCGTGACGACCGTCTCGCCGGTGTACGTGCACGCGAGGTAGAGGTCGCCGGCCGGGTCGATCGCGAGCCCGCCCTGGAGGTGCGGCGCGAACGTGCTCGGTTCGTTCCCGTCGCCGCCGAAGAACGAGGACGTGATCAGGGCGCCGGCGGGGTCGAACCCGACGAGGACCATGTCGGACGAGGTCGCCCCGACTTCGTCGTCCCAGGCGTCGAGGGTCGGGAAGCCCGCATTGACCGTGTACCCGAACGCCCAGGCGTTCCCCGCCGCGTCGACCTCGACGCCGGCGAGCGCGTCCGCGAACGCCCCGCCGATGTACGTCGAGAAGACGACCGACGCCGCGCCGCTCCCGTTCGTGTCGAAGCAGGTGGCGACGCCCGACGGATAGGTCGGGTTCGGGCTGCTTGTCTGGAACGCGCCCGGCTTGGTCGGGAAACCGGCCGTCGCGCCGCCGACGGTCCACGCCTTCCCCGCGCCGTCGATCGCGAGGTCGATGCGCGTGTTCGAGAAGTCGCCCCCGGGCCCGCCGAGGAAGCTCCCGTACTCGAGCGCGCCGGCGGGGGAGAGGCGGACCAGGAACCCGTCGTACCCCGAGGACTTCCCGGTCTGGAAGCCGCTCGCCGTGGTCGGGAACGACGCGCTCTCCGTCCGGCCGGCGACGTAGACGCGGCCGTCCGCCCCCTTCCGGACCGCGTACGCGTAGTCCCATCCGCCCGTCCCGTCGTCGCCGAGATAGGTCGCGTACTGGATCGGCCCGCCCGGCTGGAACCAGCAGGCGAACCCGTCCTGCTGGACCCCCTTCGCCGTCCCGATCGCGCCCGGCGTGACCGGGAACCCTCCGGTCTCACCGACGACGTACACGGTCCCGGCGGCGTCGACGTCGATGCCGTATCCGCGGTCCTGGTTCACGCCGCCGAGGTACGTCGAGTAGAGGAGCGTCCCGTCCTTCGCGAGGCGCGTCACGAACGCGTCGGTCCAGCTCGGCTGCGTCGACTTGATCGCGCCGGCGGTCACCGGGTAGTCGCTCGCGTCGGTCGTGCCGGTCAGGTAGACGTCGCCCGACGGGTTCACGCAGACGGCGCTCGCGCGGTCGTTCGTCGTGTTGAAGTAGACCGGGCTCGACCCGCCGAGGTAGGTGCACCACTGCAGCGCGCTCCCGTCCGGGGTGAGCCGCGCCGCGAACGCGTCGTCGTCGGACAGCGAGGAGTCGAAGGCGCCCGGCGTCACCGGGAGGTCGGCCGAGTTCGACCAGCCGACCATCGTCGCCGCGCCGGCGGCGTCGACGGCGACGTCGCGCACGTAGTCCTGTTTCGCGCCGCCGAAGCGCGCCGCGTAGACGAGCACCGGGTCGATGACGAGCGGCCGCGCCTCGTCGTACGCGTCGACGGCGAACCCGACCTCGACCTCGCCGGTCGCCACGAACCGCCCGGTCACCGGCGTTCGTCCCGCGGCGGTCTCCTGGTACAGGATCGGGGCCGAGTGGGTCAGCTCCCCGAACGGCGTGGCGAGGACGAGCGCGCCGTCGTCGCGGATCGACATCCCGTCGATCCCGTCGAAGGCGATCCGCACGCGCGACGGATCGGCGCCCGGCGCGATGACGAAGTCGTACTCGAGCGCGCCGCCCCGGTCGTACAGCTCGAGGTCGATCCCGGCCCACAGCGACTCCACGCGGACGCGGCGAAACGTCGGGACGTCCTCGAACCAGCCGCTCGGATCGTCCCCTCGATAGCGGTGGACGCGCGTGATCGCGGTCTCGACGCCGACGATCGGCGGCGCGGTCCGGGCCCCGACGAAGCGCGTGAAGACCGCGGATCGCCGCCCCTCCGGTCCGTCGAGCGCCAGGACGGCGGCGTCGCCGGTCAGGAAGAGGGTGGACCCGGGCGCCCGAGCGACGAACCGGACCGCCGGATCGAACGCCCCCCGGTTCTCCTCGAACAGGAGCGGGAGCCGGCCGAATTCGGCGTGCGGGCCGGCGAGGGCGGCGGCGGAGAGGGCGAGGGAGAGGGCGAGGAGGAGGGGGAGGCGAGGCATCGGTTCCCTTTCGCGTCGGGCAGGAGACTCCTCCGAGGACCCGGAATCCGGGCCGCGCTCCCTTCACGGATTCCGTCGCGAATCGAAGCGATCGTGCCGCGTCCTGCGTCCCGGAACGCGCGGCCCGCCGCGTGCTTCGCGGCTCCCGGCCGCCGGCGGACGAAGAGGCGAGGAGGGGCCGTGATGCACCGTTCGGTTCCGACCGTCGCCGGGACCGTACGCGGGCGGCGTCTCGGCCGGCGAGGTCCTGGTGCTGCGAGGGGTGACGCGGATCGACGACGCGCCGGCCCTCGGCGCGCCGATCACGCTGCGGTTCCGATCGACGTCACTCGTTCGCGAGGTGCTCCTCGCACTCGGCGATCTTCTCCCGCGCCATCTCCAGCAGCCGTCGGTCCCTTTCGGCGAGGCGACCCGCCGCGTCCAGGGCGCTCCAGACGTCGAGCGCCGCGCCGTACCATCGCCGCGCCTCGCGCCAGCCGGCGGACGGGTCGGCGGCGGCCTCCCCGGTCGCCCGGACCCGGTCGACGTTCCCTCGCATGTCGAGCACGGCGCCGAGCCGGAGACCGGTCCGCACGTCGTCCGGATCGGCGTCGAGCAGGGCGCGGTACGCGTCGGCGGACCTCTCCAGGGCGGCCGCCGCGGCGTCGGCCTGCCCGATCGACAGCAGCGCGTCGCCGAGCCAGAGACCGTTCCAGGCGAGCGCCGACCGCCACGGCGCGCGGTGGGGGTCGAGCGCGACGAGCTCCTCGAGGAGCGCCCCCGCCGCGGCGAACTCCGTCCGCGCGGCGGCGTGGTCGCCGGCGCGCCCCTCGGAACGGCCGAGCCGCTGCCGCGCGAGCGCGACGTGGAAGCGGGCCTCTCGATCCTCCGGTCGCCCCGCGAGCAGCGACCTCGCGCCGGCGTGGTACCGCTCGAAGCTCCGCCGCGCCTCGGCGAACGCGCCGCGGGCGTCGAGCACGGTGCCGACCTTGTCGTGCGCGAGGGCCAGGCGGAGCCGCGCGCGGGCGTCGTCCGGCGTCGCCGCGACGAGCCGCTCGAGGGTCGCGAGCGCCGACCCGAACCGCGCCGCCGCCTCGTCCAGGTCGCGGCGGTGGTGCGCCATCTCGCCGAGCCGCGTGTGGCACGTCGCGAGGAGCGAGGCGGTCGCCGGCGCGGCCTCGTCCGGGAGGGACTCCGCCAGGGCCAGCGCGCGCCGGTAGCTCTCCGTCGCGCCGTCGACGTCTCCCACGTTCGGGAAGGCGGGGTTCCCCTGCCGGTCGCCGAGGCGGGTGTGCGCCTCGGCGATCCGCGCGACCACCGCCGGGTCACCGCCCGCCTGCCGCTCGATCACGTCGAGGTCCTCGATCGCCCGTCGCATCATGTCGAGGCTGATCCGCGTCCCGCCGGCGAGCACGTGGACCCGCACCCCGGCGTCGAGCGCCGCGTCCATGCTCCGGTCGAGCAGCGTGTCGAACAGCTCCGCCGAGCGGTCGCGCGCGGTCGCGGCCGCGTCCCGTTCCCGCCGGGCGTCGGCCGCGTAGCGGAGGCTCACGAGGGTCGCGACGACGAGCGCGACCGCCGCGACGCCCGCGGCGACGACGGCGAGGCGGTGCCGCCGGACCGCCTTCCGCGCGAGGTAGAGGAACCCGTCGGGGCGGGCGAGCACCGGCAGCCCGACGAGGTGACGGCGGACGTCGTCGTCGAGGCGGTCGACCGACGCGTAGCGCCGCTCCGGCTCCTTCGCCAGCGCCGTGGCGACGATCGTGTCGAGGTCCCCGGCCAGGCGGCGCGCCAGCCGGACCGGGGTCGAGGAACGGAGCGCGGCGAGCTCCTCGGCGTCGTCCGCCTCGGCGATCGCGCGGCTCGCGCGCGTCGGTTCGGCGCCGCAGACGGTCGCCGCCGCCGCGAGCGGGTTCGACTCGTCCGGCGCGTACGGCCGGCATCCGGTCAGCAGCTCGTAGAGGAGCACCCCGAGCGAGTAGACGTCGGTCGCCGTGGTGACCGGCGCTCCGCGCACCTGCTCGGGGCTGGCGTAGCGCGGCGTGAACGGGCGGAGCCCCGTCCGCGTGAGGTCGTCGCCGTCCTTCGCGCCCGGGCCGTCCGGGTCGAGGATCTTCGCGATGCCGAAGTCGAGCAGCTTCGGGGCGCCGTCGCTCGCGACCAGCACGTTCCCTGGTTTCAGGTCGCGGTGGACGACGAGGTTCCGGTGCGCGGCCCGGACGGCGTCGCAGACCCCGCGGAAGAGCGCGAGCCGGGCGTCGACGTCGAGCCGCGCCTCGTCGCAGAACCGATCGATCCGCTCGCCGTCGACGTGTTCCATCGCGAGCCAGGGGACGCCGCCCTCGCTGCCGCCGTCGAGGAGCCGCGCGATGTTCGGGTGCTCGAGGCGCGCGAGGACGCGGCGTTCGGCGTCGAAGCGGGCCGCCATCGCCGGGAACGAGACGTCGGCGCGCAGGATCTTCACCGCGACCGTCTTCTCGAACTCGCCGTCCGCGCGCTCGGCGAGCCAGACGCTCCCCATCCCGCCGTCCCCGAGCGGACGCACCAGCCGCCACGGTCCGAGGCGTGCTCCCGCGCCGACGCGCGCGGCCGCGAACGTCTCCAAGGCCGGCCTCGCGAGGAAGCGTGCGTCGCGTCGGTCGTCCGCGAGGAGTCGGAGCACCCGCGCCCGGAGCGCGTCGTCGTCGCCGCAACGTTCGGCGAGGAACGCCTCGTGCCGGTCGTCCGGCAGGTCGAGCAACGCCTCGAGCAGCGGGCGGACCCGTCCCCAGTCGCCGTCCCCGCTCACGGCGCGCCCTCGAGGCGCTCCCGCAGCCAGATGCGCGCCAGCCGCCAGCGCCGCTCCGCGGTCGAGAGCGACACGCCCTCGACCCGCGCCGCCTCCTCCATCGAGAGTCCGCCGAAGAACCGGAGGTCGACGATCCGCGCGAGCGCCGGGTCGTCGGCGTCGAGCCGCGACAGGGCGTCGTCGAGCGCGAGGAGGTCGACCGGGCGTTCGCCGCCGCCGACGATC
The DNA here is from genome assembly GCA_030428825.1 of bacterium. Taxonomy (GTDB): domain Bacteria; phylum Planctomycetota; class B15-G4; order B15-G4; family JADJEK01; genus JAUIEL01. Next base: position 2,537 of record JAUIEL010000299.1, on the reverse strand, counting down.
AGGTCGCTCGCCTCGTCGAGCGGGACGGGGGCCGCGCCGCCTCCCCGCTTCTCCGCGAGGCGGCGTCGCGCGTGATCGACGAGGACCGAGCGCATCACGCGGGAGGCGAAAGAGAGGAAGTGCTCGCGGTCGCGCCAGTCCGAACCGTCCGGCGGCGCGAGGCGGAGCCAGGCCTCGTTCACGAGCGCGGTCGGCTGCAGGGTGTGGCCGGCGTCGCGGCGGCCGAGGTGGACGCTCGCGATCCGGCGGAGCTCGCCCCAGAGGAGGGCGTAGAGCGCCTGCTCCGCCTCGGCCTCGCCCGACCCGACCCGACGGAGGAGCGCGGTGACGTCCGGTGCCTGCCGCGGGTCCATCCCGGGCGATGATAGTCGATCGCCGACGCCGGCCGTCTCCGGCCGCGCCCCCGCCGCCCCGTCGCTCCGGGTAGCATGGGCCGCCCGCGCCGCCGCATCCCCTCCCCGCATCCCGGAGGCCGCTCGTGATCGCCACCCCCGCCCTCTCGTTCCTCGCCGCCGCTCTCCTCCTGTCCCCGCCCCAAGGCGAACCGGACCCGCTCCTGCCGAAGCCGGCGCGCGCGGTCGTCGACCCGATGCGTTCGACGTCGATCGTGGAGGTGAAGTTCGTCGAGGGGAGCGAGGTCCGCCTCCGGGAGGGTCGCTTCGTGGGCGAGACGCCGGACGTCGAGAAGGTGAACCTCCTCCTCGAGGGCCTCTCCGCGTCGGCGAGGCGGACGTTCCTCCAGTCGGAGGAGTGGCTCGCGACGTGGCGCCGCGACGGCGAGCGGCGGTCGGGACGGCGGCTGCACGACCTGAACCTCTTCTTCTGTCTCGACGTCCCGGAGGGGGAGGCGGCCCCGGTCTGCGACGTGCTGAACCTCCTCCCCGCGGTCGAGGTCGCGACCCCGGCCGCGCTGCCGAGCGATCCGTCGGTGCCGGTGGCGGCGCTGGCGTGTCTCCCCGCGTTCGCGGCCCCGGACTTCTCCGCGCTGCAGACGTATCGCGATCCGGCGCCGATCGGCGTCGACGCGACGTTCGCGCACACGTTCTCGAACGGCCGCGGCGGCGGGCTCACCATCCTCGACTGCGAGACCGGCTGGACGGACGACCACGAGGACCTGATCGGCAAGGCGAAGGATCAGTTCGTCGGGTACGTCCCCGCGCCGTACCCCTGGAGCCACGGGACCGCGGTCCTCGGCGAGCTCGTCGCCGAGGAGAACGGGTTCGGCATGACCGGGCTCTGCGTCGACGCCGACGTGAAGATGTCGACGCACTCCCCCGTGGGCGGCTCGACCAACATCCCCGGCTCGATCATGAACGCCGCCGCCGCCGCGCAGACCGGCGACGTCATCGTGATCGAGATCCAGTGCTACGGCGGCCCGCCGGGCCCGTACCCGTGCGAGTACGACCCGACGACGTTCGCCACCGTCCAGGCGGCGACGGCGAACGGCGTCCACGTCGTCGCGGCGGCGGGGAACGGCGACAACGACCTCGACCACCCGTCGTACGGCGGCGCGTTCAACCTCGCCGTGCGCGACTCCGGCGCGATCGTCGTCGGCGCGTCGAACGGCGCGTCCCTCGACAAGGCCTCGTTCTCGAACCACGGCAGCCGCCTCACGTCGAGCGGCTGGGGGTACAACGTCGCGACCACGGGGTACGGCTCGCTCTACTCCGGCGGGTCGTCGCAGACCTCGTACGCGAACGACTTCTCCGGGACCTCGAGCGCCACGCCGATCGTGACCGGCGCCGCGGCGTGCCTCCTCTCCGCGTACCGCGAGGCGTTCGGCGTCGAGCTCGATCCGCTCTCCCTCCGGACCGTGCTGGCGCAGACCGGGACCCCGCAGGGGAACGGCGGGACGATCGGCTCGCGCCCGAACCTCCGCGCCGCGTTCCGCGCCGCCGGCGTCCCGGAGATCGAGCTGTCGGGCTCGTTCCTCCCCGGGACCACGCTCACGATCACCTGCCACGCGTCGCCCGGGGACGGGTGGGGGCTCTTCTGGTCGCCGGTGCTCGCCGCGCCGCCGGTGTACGCGCCGCCGGGCGGCTACCTGGGGCTCGACCCTTCGTTCCTCTGGACGCTCTTCCTGAACGGCGCGGTCGGCGCGGGCGGGACCGGCGCGGTCTCGTTCACGATCCCGAACCTCCCGGGGCTGTCGGGGTTCGAGAGCTGGTTCCAGGGGGTCGTCTTCTTCTCGAGCGGACCGGGCTTCGCGAGCTTCACGAACACGGCCCGCTTCGAGATCCAGTGACGCGTCAGGGAGCGACGCGGCGCCAGACGCGCGGGTCGTCGGCGTTCGGCGCGACGACCGTCACGAGGACGTCCCCGGGCGTCGCGGCGTCCGGCCCCGCGAGGACGAGGACGCTCCCGCGCGGCACGCGCGCGGCGGTGTCGAGTCGCACCCGATTGAACACCGGCGTCTGGACCTCGACGCGCTCACCGCTCCCGGGGGCCGCGATCGCGACCACCGGCGTCGGCCGGTACGGCTCGACGGACTCGAGCGAGAGGTCGATCGCGACCGGTCCGTCGGCGTCGTCGAAGCG